>CAZKMJ010000042.1:0-13402 GCA_964553835.1 uncultured bacterium | reverse complement strand
ATGATGTCAAGGCTCTCGCGATCGCGGGCCTGATCATTGTGGCAGCAGTTGTGGTCGGAAGAGTCGCGTTCAGCACGTTGAAAGCCGCGACCTTGGCTGGGGAAGCGGCTGCTACGGCTGCGGCAAAAGCACTTATTCAGGCTGAAATCCGCTCCATCCGGATCGGTGTGATTTCGTTGACCGGCCTTGCCGCCAGCGCGGCCTTCTATGCTTCCGGAAGCGTTTTTGGCCAGGGCAATATCCGTGACACATTCAGAGGTATCGGGTTGTTCGGTATTATCGCGTTCTCGGCAGTTTTCGGCGCGCACATTGTCATCCGCAGTCTGGCGCAGGTGACCACGCGCGTATCGGCCAAAGTCGCGGTCGCGGGCCTGGCCATGATGAGCGCCGGCTATGCCATGATTCACTACACCGGCAAAAATGAAAACATGACTCTCAAGGCCATCGGCCAGATCATCCTGGGTATCGGTATGATCGTGGCTTTTGTGGCTATTGCAATATTAGTTGTCCGTGTAATCGCGAAATCGGGTGCCAAAGCCGGCGAATCTGCCGCCAAAGCTACATTTGAAGTCGGCGCGGAAACCGCGGCCAAGTCAGCGACCAAAGCAGTCCTGACAACCGCGCAGAAAGTAGAACGTTTCGCTCTTTATACGGGCGCTGTTGGTCTGGGTTTAATGGGCGTCGGTTATGTCCTCCGCCGCACTCAGGACGGCAGGGAGCTGGGCAAGTTAATTTACAATGTCGGCGCGGCACTTGTCGCGGCCGCGGTTGTGATGCTGATTGTGGTCGCGTTGCCGGAAATCCTCCGTACCTTCAAGACCATGGGCCCCAAAAACTGGAGACAAAATTTCCAGAATGCTGCCAGCAAGGAGTTCGCGGAGCAGGAAGGCCTGCTCATGACCCGGTTCATGATTTCGGAAGCTTTCGCGGCCCGCTACGGAATCTCCGGCCTTGCCCGCGCGTGGAATTTTACCCTGAGCCTCGGAGAACGCGCCGTGACCGCGGCCATCAGCTGGTCTCAGTTTGATTTCTTCATGCGCGTCAGCGGCATTGGGCGGCCCTCCAAAACCACGGTCGTTTCGGTTGACGCCCAAGGGAACATGGTCGTCGAGGGTGAAAAAGAAGATGAAGGCTCCAACCCGTTCAGCAAAGTTTTCTGGCTCGGCCGGCACAAGCCCAGCCACGAGGAAGGTCTTTCCGCCCTTTTGGCATGGGAAAAAGAAAACCTCGGCAAGGAAGCCGACGAAGGTGTGGTTGGCGTGGCCCTGATGGGCCTTCGCATGGGCCCGCTGCTTTTCCTGTTTGGTAACAAGGGCGGCACCCTGGATATGAAGACCATTATGGGCAATCTGTTCAAGAACCTGCTTGCCGGTCCCGCGGGTCACGCGGAAACGGTGCTTCGTTCGCAGGGCGTTAAATACAGCTTCGGCAATATCGGCTTGAAGGGCATTCTGGAAAGTTTTGGCGCCGCGGGACGCGGTCTTCTGGCCCGGATTGAACAGAAAGGCGTTCTGAGCCACCTGATGCAGCCGATTATGTCGCCCATCAATTTCATGAGCGGCGCGTGGGCCGTAATCAACATGGTACCTATGATCAGCGAGCCGCTGACCTACTTCTTCATAGCCAGCAATATGCTCGGCCTTACCAATTTCACCGATGAACAGATGCATTCTTTCGCCTCGGACCTGATGTTTCTGCTCCTGCCTGGCCACAGCAATCCCAAGGCTGAAATCAACAAGCTCCAGGCCAAGCTGGACAAGAAGGGAATCCGCATTGACCAGACTGAAAAAGTCGCGGAATTCCTTGAAGGTGAGGAGTTCGACACCAAGTTCTGCGAAGACAACCTGGGCGCGACGGGTAACAATTCCAAGGATATATATAGAAGCGCGGCCAAGCGTCTCGCGGAGCTCAGGCGTGAAGCGGTCCGCGAAGCCATCCGCGCCATGCTGGAAGGCGCTGTCCATCCCGCGGACATCGAAGGACGGCTGCGTGAAATTATGAGGGCCAAGTCCAAGGACGGAGAAGTGACAGTAAATGGCAAGACCATGAAATGGGGCGAAGCCGAAGCCCGCATGGCCCGCCAGGAAGCCGCCCGCGCGCTTGCGGAGCACACCCGCACTGAAGCGCTCAAGGGCGCCGAAGTTGTCAATATGGCAGTGGATGAGAATGGTATGCCGGTCGCGGTGGACCGTGTCGACGATACGACCCGTCCCAGCGGTATGGAAACTTCTTTTGGGGATGAAATCGCTGCCCCGACGCCGGCTGGTGGTAAACCGTTGACCGAAATGGATGTGGTGGACAAATTGATCGCGCGCCTGAAAAGCGCGGCCACGCCTGCGGAAGCTGCCGCGGCCATGCGTGATTATCAGCGCTTCCTGCAGAGAAACTCCGGACATGGTAACGCGAACCGCGCCGCCGAACGTCTTGCGGCGGTTGACAAGCTGACAGAGTTTCTTGAAAAATCCAAGGCCACGCCAAGCACGGAACTGGCAACCATCGCGCGCAAGTTTGAACCCGAAGAGTTGAGCGCCATCAGCTATGCCCGTGACATGAGCTGCTCCAGCTGTGTGGTCGCGTCCCGCGGCGCTAAAAATGGAATCCGCCCGGATGCCGCGGAGCAAAATTTCCGCAATCGCGCGGCCAAGCTCGGCATGGTGTTTGGTGATGTTGTTATGAAAATGGGTAAGGTGCTCACGGTCGGTGGAATTCCCGTTAGCGCCAAGGACCTTGCCAATACTTCGAACTTCCAGCGCTGGTACACCGAAAGAGTCCTGAAAGGCGAGATTATAGACCTGGATGTTAAAGAATTTCACGAAAGTGTCCGCCAGGAACTTCTGGACGAAGTCGCGCATCTTCCGGAATGGGCTGATATTGACACGGATGTTCTGTATGAAGCGGCCGATGAACTGGTGCTGACACGCGGCGGCTTTGACACGGTTGAAGAACTTCTGGTCCGTCTTGACCATTCTGTGAATGAAGCCCTTTTTGAAGGTGCCTTTGAAGCGGCCCGCGCGACCGGCCGCCCGGACCTGAACACCGGCAATGAAGCTCAGGACAGGGAAAATTTCGCGATTGAAGTCCTGCAAAGCCCGCCGCTTGCAACCGGTGCCCGGCCCGCGGACCGTATCTATCGCGCCCGTATGCAGCGCGCGGCGGGTGAAATCCTGGCTCGTGCCTACAACGAACGCCTTGACCTGACCTCAGGCGCGCCTGTTGATCTGGCCGCCCATTGGGCCGGACTTGACAACCTGCTAACTACAAATGGCATTGGCTGGAGCGGCCTCGCGGTTCGCAAAGCAGCGGTCCGCGACCTGCTGTTCCGCAAAGCCAACGAAATCGGGAATAAAGACGCGCGCATTGCCTTTATGCGGGACGTCATTAAATTCGCCATCGAAGTTTTTGACATCAAGGGTTCGGTCATTGAGACCATTCAGCTTAATAACCTGGGAGGCAGCGAAATCCGTGCTGAACAGCGGCAGGCGCTTGAAACGTTCCTGCTCCACATGTCCGGCTTCCTCGAATTGGGTGTCGGTTCCGGTAAGACCAGTGTGATCGCGCCTGCGCTGGCCATGATGGCCGAAGCGATCGGCATCAAGACCATCCAGCTTTTCCCGAACAGAACGCTGAGAGATTCCGCGCGGGCTGAAGAAAAACTTGCCTTCTGGGCACAGCACCACACTTATGACCGTGTCCTTTACAATGAAAAGTCAGACGCTGGCCGTGCCTACAAGGCGCAGATTGACCGGCAGGTTGAAGAATTCGCGCAGAAGGAAATGATTGTGTTTGACGCCAACCGGTTCTTCAGCGAAGAGGTCATGATGGATGTGGATGGTAATCCCATGGTCAATGAACTTGGCCAGCCGCTGACCTACCGCGAAGCTTTCATGAATGCCACCTTCAAATTCATGGAATACAAGGACCTTCAGATCGCGGAAATGTACATTCGCACCGGCAAGATTGAACTTGAAAACGCGCGGAACCTGCCTGACAGCGATCAGACCAAGAAGGCCAAGGTCGAAGCAGCAGAACGTAAAGTGGCCCAGGCTGAAGAGCTGCGGGACGCCATGCGCCGGAGCCAGCTTCTTGCTGACGAAGTTGACCAGATGGCTTATGTAGCTGACATGACCATGGCGGTCACGGGTGAAGCCGTGGTCAAGCGCTTAGGTGCTGATCCGGGAGGACAGGGTGTCATCCGGGATACGATGCTGGTCCGCAGTTTCCTTGAAGACGCGGGTTATATTGAATACAGCGCGGCTGAAGGAAAATATGTGCTGACGGCTAAAGGTCGCGAACGTCTCTCGAACGCGGATGAAGTTTTGAATGGCGGTATGAAAGAACGCTCCATTGAGAATATCCGCTTCAATGCAGACGCGGTCAATGAATTCAAGACTTATGTGGGAAGGAACCGTGGCGAAATGGCCCGCCATGAAGTGGAAGACCTGGTGACCAGCCTTCATTTTGCCGCGCAGGGTCTTCTGATTCGAGAAAATATGGGCGCGCGCCTGAGCAAGGACGGGCATGTGGTGCCTTACAATAATGTGGGCGGTATCCAGGGCGAGCAGCGTTTCCAGGGTGAACGCCGCGCGGCGGCCTACAATCTTTTCTATCGCATGAGAGAAGGCGGCGGTGAAATGAATGAAGGCCGTGCCGAATCCCTGCTGGGCGATGTGGAAGTGCAGACCTCGGCTATCACGGTTTCGCTTGAAGATGTGTTCCGCGATTACATGGTCAACGGTCTGGGAATGTTCCGCGGTTTCTCTGGTGACGCATACTCCGCGCAGGTTGGATTGGGCGCCCGCTTTGGTCTGGCTTTCTTTGACATGGGCAAAGGCGCTCCCAAGAGCCGTTTCTTTGACAAAAACCACGAAACCAATAAAGCGGCTGCAGAATCCGGTGGACATCCGGGTGATGGCTTCCTGGTCACGGCTGAAATGATTGAAATGCTGCAGGGCGCGGACGCGAACATCAAGACTCTGATGGCAGGCGTGAGTTTCCGTGAACTGATGCATGCTCCGAACCGCCATACCCTGGTCCAGATCCTGGGCCGTGTGGACGAACTTGAAGTATTCCGCCAGATGGATGGCGACGGCAAGGCGCTGGGCAAGGACCGTGTCATTATGCTGGAAGACGGCCGCATCATGGTCGTCGAAAAGGGCACTACCATTCTCAATGAGTCCGGCCAGCTGCGCAAGCCGGGTGATAAAGGTGTGACCTATTACGCGGATTCAACGGGTATTGGCGGCAAGATCAAGGTCAATGGCCGCATGGTCAAGTTCAGCAATCTTCTTATGAAAGGCAAAGATGCCAGCGGCCGCGACACGATCAAACTTGGTGAGAGAGACGGCGAATTGGCTGGCGAAGATATTATCGAAATCCAGGTCCGTTCACCGGGTGGTACGCGTGGTACAGACCAGAAGATGGATGGCAATGTCAGCAGGGTTGTGATCGCAGACAAGTATGCCACGGCCTCCGATGTCAACCAGGCCCTTGGCCGTGACCGCGGCTTGTACAACGAAGGTAGAAACGGTGAAGATACGCTGGCGACTCGTGAAGAGCAGGGCGGCGACATTTTGGTTCCTGTGAAGGTCACCCGAGGCCTTGATAACACACGCTCAGGCGTTGCCCGCCAGAAAATTTTCCTGATGGACGGCGACGGAAAGCTGGGTGAAGCGCTCCGCAAGCCGAATGCCGCGGGTGATGTGGATATCGTCAAGAATTTCGCCGACACGCTTGAAAGCAAACAAATTGAGATGCAGCAGGAAAGCAATCTTTCAGACACCATGCGCGCGGTCAATAACGCGGGTGCGGCCATGATTGATGACCTGATCTCCCAGATTGAAGCGCAGGTCAAGACGGGCGGGGAAGGTGGCTCTGGAGCTTCGGATGGTCTCCTGACCACGCTGCGCAGTCTCAGGGAACGCCTGACCCAGCGCATGGAACGCGAACTTCTGTCGGATGTTGAAGGCCTTGAAAATACGGTGGACCACTTGAATGAAGCGTTGTCCCGCGCGCAGAAAGCCATCGGCGAGGAAATGGGCCGCGACGGCATCGTCGCCAAGCTGCGCGAACGCGGTATGGGCGCGCTGGCCGACAAAGTGGAAGCTGAGCTTAAAAAACAGTTCAAGCTGACGGTTGAGGAAGTGGAAATCACGACGCCGGAAGGAACGGTGAAAGTGAAGCGTTTTGCGGGCGGGGACGCGGATGGCGCGGTTTCTTTCGCGCTGGCGCGCGGTCTGGGTGATGTGGTGGATGTCATCCGCAACCGTTATCAGAACCTTGAATCCGACCTGCCGGCCCAAACCACCAAGCTTGCGGCCAAGCAGAGATCTGCCGTTGTGCAGCGTGAAGTCGTGCTGACTGAGCAGCAGGCTAAAGATCTGGCGGAGTCGGGTGAAAGTTCTGAAGGCGCTACCGAAATTCTGACCGGCAAGGCTGAGGGCTCTTGGGTCGCAGTGCAGGGTCTGAATGCCGCGGGCCAGACTGTTATCCGATTCTATAGTCAGGATGATTACTATCAGGACCCCGACAAGGCCAAGCCTGCCGGTGAAGTGGTCATCACTCCGGCGGTCCAGCAGATTCTGACCGACACCGGCTTTAATGGTATGACCGCGTTCACGATCAAAGTTTCCTCCGTGGGGGTTATCACGTTAGAAACCGACCTGACGGCGAACGCGTTGTCAGGCGGCCTTGAAGCGACTTTTCCGGGCATCCGTGAATACTACAAGGCCCGCAATGCCCTGACCCAGATGGGCATGACCCAGGATGACATTGATACCTTGACCGCCAATTACGGACAAGTTGCGCAAATCAAAGACAGCGATCTTTCCGATGCCCAGAAGGCAGCCGCTCTCAAACAGCTTGGCGTCAGCGATGAAGGAATCAGCATGGTCCTTCTGGATATGGGCCAGCTGGCATCTTCTCTTGGCGGTAACATGAACGCGGATGATTTCATGCAGCTGGCCAACAGCATGAAAGTCATGGAGCACATCGCCGCGGTCCTGAACTTCAAGCTTAGCCTGGCTGCTCACGCGCGTGACATGATTGCCGATGACCTGAACGACAAAGGTAAGGAAATCGCTGAAAAGATTTTTGAAAAGATCGCGGCCGCGTTTGCCGGCGGCGCGGGCGGTGGCGGCGGCACCAACGGCACTAATTTCAGAAAAGCGGTTGAAGAGGCCCTTAAAGAAATCGCCAAACTTCAGGGCGCTGATTTTGGCCTTGCCAATCACAGCCCGGAATTCAAGGAACAGAAGCTGACCATGGTCAACGCCCTGGTTGAATATCTGAACCGCGCCGGTTTCCGTTTCACGGACACCCTGGGCGAACAAGTTGTGGAACTTTTGAATGACAGCTGCTCGACCTGCATGGTCAACCTGCCCAAGCAGGCGGGCCTGGCAAGCAGCACCCTGGCCACCGCGCTGGGTAAAAACCTGGTTTCCCAGATCCAATTGCCCGCGGGCATGACGCTCAATCTTGATGATGTCCAGGAAGATCTCTATGAATTGATCGCGGACCCGAGTGCTGAAGCCGCCAAGCCCGCAAAACAAGGTCTGTTTGGCAGGCTGTTCGGCCGCAAAGCCGCGGAAACGGACGACACAACCAAGACTCTTACGCTTGTCGGCCAGCCGGTCAGAATGAGTTTTGATTTAGGCTTGTTTGCCATGGGTATGATGCAGGCCAACAAAAATATTGAAACCATGACGCTCGATGAGCTGCGCCAGATTGAACTGATCGCGACCTTCGGCAATACCCATGCCAGCGTGGAAGACCGTCTCGCTGCTGCCGCGGCCCTGGAAAAAATGCTGGGCGTCAGTCTCACGGAAGATGTCCGTCTCGCGGAAATCGCGGTCAACCTTGCGAGAACCACGGGCGGCGATGTCGCGGCCGCTGAAGCCGAGCTTACGGCTGCCAGAGAACAGTTGACCAAGTTTAAAGACCGGATGACGGAGTTCCAGGCCCTGATCAAGAAGGGCGGTTCGCTGTCCAACAAGCAGTTTGATATTGTGCAGAGACTGATGGAATCCGGGAAGTTATTCAATGCATCCGGAACGCTGGATATGGCTTTTGTGCGCCGCGTACTCATGGGCCAGGCCGCGCCCGCGGAACTCACGGCCGCGAATGTTGTGCTGAGGCAGCTGCCGCCTGTGCCTAAAGTTGCCACTCGTGTTATGGGTGCCGCCGATGTTGCCGACATGGTCGACAAGAATGAAATTGATACGACGGCGGATGGTAAAGTCGAAGTCCGTGACGGCGACGGAGATGTCATTCCTGACGCGGCGGATGATACCAAGCCCGCGGTTGTGATTGACCTGAAGTCTCCTGCCGGCAAGACTCAGCTGCTTGAGCTGATCAACGCAGGCCTGGTTGAAGTCGTTGAAATCATGGATGAAGAAAATGGCACAGTAAGCTATGAAGTCCGTCTGCTTGACGATGTTGAGGACGCTCTGGCGGTTGCCCAGAACTTTATTGAAACTGGATCTTTTGACATTCCGATGGGTATCGCGGTGGATGATGATGAGATCGAATTGGAACTTGCTGATGACGTAGCGAATACTTACGAAGTCATCGGTTTTGGCCGCCAGTTGACCATGGACCAGATCGAGGCCGCGGAGCGCGCCGGTCTGATCAATATCGTTTACAGCGATGACCTGACCAGCTTTGAAATTTACGTAGTCCCTGGCATGGAAGCCGCGCTGGACGCCATGTTCCCGATTGTGGAAGATGACGGCACTCTTCATATGGAAAGCGCGCCACTCGCAGGCGATCATTCTGACCTTAAAGCGGATGATGAAAACCGGGCGCGCATGACCATTGCCCAGCGCGTCGCGGACCTGATTATCAGCCTGCTGCGCAGCAATGATCCGGAAAAACGCAAGCAGGGTGAAATCCTCGCGGGCCTTTTCGCGGGAATGCAGGCCATGCTTGCAACCCGGGGCGTGGCTCTTTACGCGGAACTTTCTGACGCGGATATCAAGGAAGCAACAAAACTGCTGGCTAAAGACGATATCGAGGACGCTATTGACAACGCCATTCTTAAAAGAGCTGCCAAGGGTACTGCCGAATACCTTGTCCGCCAGCTGCTGACCAAGAACGTCATGCCCAACGCCAAAGTCGTCAAAACCACGATCGTGGCGACGGATGAAAGAGGCCGTTCTTACAATTTTGAAATGGAAGCCGACGAACTCAAGAAGATCAAGGAAATCCTGGGTATTTCCAGCGACGCGGAACTGGGCGCTCTCTTGGGCCGCGCGGTCAATTCACTTATCAAGTGGGGCATTGATCCGTCGAAGCTCGCCTCCAAGAACATCCTCATCGCCCTCCTGAAAAGTGAAAATTCCAAGCACCTCTTCGAAGACCACCGTGACAACGGTTTTGTCGGCGTCAACAGCACCCTGGGTGACATGATCAAGGGTCTCCGGGACAACCCGGCTTTCGGCCCTGATGTGGCCAAGTTGATCGCCGAAGTCCTGTTTATCTCCGGTATCGCGCACGAGCTGACCCATGAAGCGGGCCTCAACAATGAAAACCCCCGCCGCGATGCGGACAACATTCTCAGCCTTCTGATCAGTGGCGTGCAGAACCTTGGCGGAACGGTGCCGATGACCCTCGCACTCAAGGCCCTGCTGGGCGTTTTAGGTAAAAAGTTTTTGACCAATCCGCAGCTCCTGAGAATGATTGACGCGCGTTTCAAGTCCCTGTTGTTCGCTTTCATTGACGCGAACAAGAGCAATGTTATTGGTGCCAGACTCGAGAGCGCGATCAATGACAGACTGAATGGCTTGAAGCGGGAAGACATGCCTTTGGGCGATCTGATGGACGCGCTGGAACAGATGCGCACCTCGATTATTCCCGGAGCGGCCGATGATCATTTGGCCTATGACGAAGCGATGAAGGCCGTTCTGGAAGGACTTCAGTACCGTGAAAAGGGCCGCAATCTGACACGCAGAGTGCTGAACTCCAAAAACAGCGGTGACACGGCT
This sequence comes from uncultured bacterium, assembly GCA_964553835.1. GTDB lineage: Bacteria > Omnitrophota > Omnitrophia > Omnitrophales > Aquincolibacteriaceae > CAYLPP01. Next base: position 3,422 of record CAZKMJ010000042.1, on the reverse strand, counting down.
GATGACACCGATTATCAGAGCTTTGCCGCCGCGATCGCTGGCGGTATTGACGTTCAGGCCGCGATCATGGCGCTTGTGGACCGCATTATCGATCGCAAACTCGCGGCAGATCCGTCTATCGACAAGACTCTGTACATGAGAGACGACAACCTGGGCGGCAAGCTTCGCAAGCTTATTGGTGAACTTGTGCAGAAGGCTGCTCTGCTTCTCCAGGCCAATGACAAAACTTTCGCGTCGCTTGACCAGCTGATCAATGCCCTGATGAATGAAATGGGCAAGGATGAAAAGGATTTCGTCGGTGAATTTAATCAGGACATGAAAGACTTCCTCCAGCCCGTGCTTGGAATTGTGTTCCGTCAGCGCGCTGAAGAAATGGCGGCTACGATGAAAGGGGCAGGCGGGCCGGCCATCGATCTGACGAAATTCCCGGCGGACGCTCCGTGGTTCTCTATTTATCAAGCGCTGAGCGCGGTCAACTATCTGTATAGCAATAAGGGGCTGCGGCCGAAAGACGCGCGCGCCAAAATGTACGCGAGCCTTATGCTCAAGTTGTTCGGAGAATCCGACGGGTTCATTAAGCCGGGACAAGCGGCCCCGTTGAAGGGTGGCGCTTATAACGCCCTGCGCGGCGCGCTCCTTGCCCAGTTCCAGGCCCAGAACGGTCTGAGAATTGTTTTCGGCAAGAAAGTCCTGTTCTCGCTTCTGGATTCCTGCAGCTCCTGCGTCCTGGTCCAGTGCAAGCTGCTGAAAGATTATTACCAGAGATGGGACAGCCCGTCCTCGGTTGTGACGGACGCCGAGCTCAGGGACTTCATGCAGGAACTCGACAGCTTTTACCGCATGGTCCGCACAATTTCTGGCATGGACCTGACGGCGCAGGACATTGATGTTCTCCAGCTGCGTCAGCTTCGCGGCCGTTATCTCAAGCTGAACCAGAAAATCCAGAGCCTGCTGGGCAAGCTCGGCTCCGGACATCCGCAGTTCAGCGGCCTTCAGACGGTTGCCGGCATTCTTCGCAGCCAGGCGGACACGCTGGATGCCAAGATGCGTGACGCGTTGTCCCGCAAATTCAAGCCGACGACCCATCCTGTTGCTGATGTGATTGCCAAGCTCCGCCAGCTTCGCGGCAAGCGCGCGACGGCCCTCAACAAGGTCGCCGATTATATGGAACGCGTCATGATGGAAGATTCCACGAACTGGCTGTCGCTTGAAAACCTGATGATCCGCATGTTTCGTGACCCGGCGTTCCGTGAAGCGGCTGAAAATGATCCGAACGGGGAAGTGACTTTTGAGCTGACCTCCGCCGGCTGGCAGAAGGTTGATCCGGCCACGCCCGCGCGCGGTACCCGCATCACCTTCAGCAATGCTGAAATCCTGGCCATCGGCATCCGCCGCGCGCCCATGAGCGCGGCCAAACGGCGCGACAGCCTGCGCAGCATCGTGACGACCAACCGCCGCCAGAACGCGCATGAGCTGCTTGAAAAACGTTTCCCGAAGGGCGTTGTCGAACAGTTTACGTTCCCGGATGAAGAGAAGTCCCGGGGTTACAAAGTTACCTACGAGATTGAAAAGAAAGTCCGCGACGACAAGGGGAATATCGTCAAAAAGAAGGTCCCGATCACTCTTTATTTCGATGATCTGGGCCGCATCAAGTACACCGATGAATTCGGCAATGAAAAGGACGCGGACGGCAAGAAGATCGACCTGAAGAAGCTGAGTGAAGAGCAGCTGTTCGAATTGTTCTTTGCCACGGAAGTGGACGGCGTCACGCCGGCCAAGTCCGCGGGCCCGAATGAAATGGAAGTCCTGAAGGAACTGGTCAACCGTGTCCGCGGGCATAACGGTGTCAAGACGGGCCTGGAGCCCAGGATTTCTCAGCCGCATTTATTCGACAATTTGTTGGCCTATCTCAAGAACCATTCCGGCGGCATTGAGCTGACAGAGTCCATGCTCGAGCTGTTCCTCGACAAGATCCCGGTCAAGACGGCATTCTTCAAGGGAAGGATGCTCGGCACCACACCCGGTGGCGCGCCGCTGAATGAAGAGCTGATCCGTCTGGTGCAGGCAGCGCTGGCTGCGGCAGAAAAAATTACCACAGGCCTTTCCAAATTCAATAATTCCCGCCGGAAACTCAACGGCAAGATCCAGAGGATGGATTTCGCTGATGTGGATGACCAGATGAACCGCGACACCATGCTTAGCCGTAATGCACCAATGGGAAGCAAGACCCGCACCGACCTTGAGAAGCTCCGGGATAAGAGCGAAGCCGGACACGCGGCTTACCGCAAGAAGCTCAGAAATATCGCGCGCCGGGTCGCGGACCGTGCCCTTGACCTGAAAGACATGAAAGGCCTGCTGATCATTATTCAGGAGGAAATTTCAAGGCGCCAGGCCAACGGCCTTCCGTATCCTGAACTGGCTGCCTATGAAAATCTGGATCCTGAAAATCTGACAGAAGAACAGCGCCGCGGTCTTGATCTTGTGGCTATGCGCGCGCTGGCCCGCACGGCATTTGTCACTCGCATGAGCGCCAATAATATTTTCGAATATGAAGCCATCATTGAAGACGCCATCAAAACCATCAAGGCGGCGGGGGAGGCAGCTAATGATGCCAATGTCCGCCAGGAAGCCAAGGATCTCGCGGATGATTACAACGCGGTCCGCGGCGTTAAGGACGCGATCCGCAATGACGCGGTCGGCTACATGCTTAAGGCCCAGGAAATTATGACGGCTGAAGTTGACAGGATGTTTGAAGGTATTCTCACAAACCTGATTGAGAATAAATATGAGGACCCCAGTCTGAGTATCTACGCTCCTTATAATACGAACACGATCAGGGACATCAGGCTGCTTGCGCAAAATCTGAATCTTGGCGGTCTGACGGTTGTTGATTTGGGTGACATCGTCATCGCCGCCATTGAAACAGATTCTACGGGCCGTAATAAAGCTCTGACGCCCGTCACGTTGACTGGCCTGGCCGCTGAAATTGCCGCGAACCGGGAAAATAATGAAGACAATGAGCAGCCGTTTGACGTGGTGTCCTTCCTGAATGAAGTCACGGGCAATGGCGTAGGCGATTCTTACGCGAAATCCCCGGCCAAGGACCAGGCTTATGAAAAATCCGGAAAAGCAGGAGATGCCGCGAAAAAGGCTTCTGAAAAACTGCGCGAAGTATTTGACGGTGAGCTGGGCAAGAAAATGTATGTCGAAAAAGGTAAAATGCAGGCCCGGTATAAAGAGCTCAAAAAAGAATACCTTAAAAAGTACAATTCAGTGATCGCGGATGAAAAGGCCAGGCATCAAATGGCCAATGAAATGAAGGCCGCGGAAATCCTGGGTATGATCGAATTCTTCCGCGCTCTTGCCGCCAATCCTGATGATGGTTTGGCGAATCTTGCGACCCTGGCGGATGAGCTGGAGAA
>CAZKMJ010000041.1:12708-14120 GCA_964553835.1 uncultured bacterium | reverse complement strand
CGCCGCAGCTCTTACCCGCGACCGGATCCTGATCGGGAAAGCGGTCGATAAAATGCAGAGCACCGGGGCTAAAGTTTCAGCCATTGTTACCGGCGGCTTCCATACGCCGGGCATTGAAAAGTACATGCGCGAGCATGATATTTCCTATCTGGTCATTACGCCGCGCATTGAAAAAGAAATCGACACCCAGAAAGAGAACCAATTATATGAAGATGCGCTGAAGCGCAAGCCGCTTCAGCTTGAAAAATCCCTGACTCAGGCGTTTTTCCCGCCAAAAAGCGGCGTTCTGAACGACCCCAGCTTCCAGCTTCATGCGGAGTACGTGGCTGAAGAGGGCGTTCCTGAACGTGAAGTCGGCCGGACCCTCCTGATGACAGGGCTGATCGGTAACGTGATGTCGAACCCGGACATCGCCCAGGGTATCAATTTACTTGTCCAGTCTGTTCCGGCGGCAAGGCCTGAACTCCTCACCATTCTTGAAAAGCTTAACCGCGGCGTTGTTGAGCATAAGGGTGATGTGGACATGCTTACGTTATATGAAGAAGGCACCCGCGACCGCGTTGTGACCCATTTCCGCTATCCCGCCGGAAGCCGTAATGCAAAAAGTGAAGTCCGTATCAAGGGAGATCCCAAAACCCTTGTGACGGCGCAAATGAGCCGGAACATTTACGGCCGCGTGACCCAGCCTTCTTATAAGGTTCAGATCACCGACCAGCTGGACCGCCGCTCTGAGGAACGCCTGCCTGTTGCTCTCCCGCCCGTCGACCGGGAAGCGATGATTTCGTTCCTGCGTCCCATGGGCGCTATTGCCGCGGATCGTTTCTGGAATACTATGACTGCTGGTGAGCAATGGGCGGTTTTCGAGCATTTTTATGAAATGATGCTGGGCGGGGTGCTTAAAGACCAGCCAGCGTCCCAGTATAAATTGTCAGACCTTCTACCGCTCCGCGATCAGTACGCTCCGGCGCTAAAGTTCGCGGCACAAGCGGAGCCCGTCTATACCGACAAGGTTCTGGCTGTTGTTACGGAAGTACACAGAAAATGGAAAGACTTTAACACTCCCGTCAATTTTAATTATTTTGAAAAACTAATTCGCCGTGTCGACCAGTCTTTAAAACAGGACAAAGCTCTTATTGAAGCCGGAGATTTTCAGGGTCGTGAAAACGCTGTTCGCAAGATCGTTCGACTGACTGAATCGCTGCGTCTCTTTTACGACATGCAGAAGGAAGTGCCCGCAACGACTCCAGCAGGCGCGGAAATCAAACGAATTGTGGACCAGATGGCAGCGGTGATCAATGCTCACCAGGCATGGCCATGGACTTTCTTTGGCGTTCGCTTCCAGGTTGAACGCGGTGATCGCGGGAACATGGTTAATCAGATCAATGACCAGCGTTTCCTGAGAAACCTTTTCA
>CAZKMJ010000041.1:0-12698 GCA_964553835.1 uncultured bacterium | reverse complement strand
GAAGACGCTGACGGCAATGAAGTCTCACGCGCCTATAAATTTATCGTCGAATCTTCCACGGCCCGTCTGAATTTTAATGCTTATATCAGCCGCGACCTTAAAGGAAAAGTCGAAACTGGAAGCCGCATCCGTTTTTCCGCTTACAGCAAAGCTGAAAACCTGCTTGAAAAAATGGTGGTCAAGGCCGTCGATAAGGACGGGAAAAAAGGTTCGCGTGAAATCCTGAAAGCGTTCGGCGTTGTCGAGCGCTCCGTCACTCAGAGGGCTGACAAGAAGCTGACGGACGCCGCGCGTGACCGGTACGTGTTTGACCTGGGTATTGGAGGACAGAACCTGGACGCTCGCGGACTTGAACAGCCTGTCATGAAGGTCTTCATTAAAAAGACCTCGGACAAGACGGACCTTCCTTATGTCGAAGCGGATGTGCGCAATGTTTACACCTCGCCGGACGGACTCTATGAAATGATTGTTCTTCCGTTAGCGCTTACGCCCAAACCTGTTACTGTCACTCCGCCGTCACCAACGACCAAACCCACGCCGCCTGCGCCTGGTGCCGCTTCTGTACTTTCAGTTGTCCGCGATGTTCAACAGTTTGTTTCCGGATTGAAGGGGAAGCAAAAACTTGAAGATTCGGATGCGGCCGCCGCGACTGAACTTGTTGCCAGAGCCAAGCAGGCCCTTGCTGAACCCGGCCTCTCCGATGATCTGCTGCGTGAAACGATTCTTGGGGCCACTGCCGAAAGCGGGGAAGACACGCTCGTCCCGGCTCTCGATCTCAGCCGCCGCGCCCTGATTGAGCAGGCGAGAGCCACTGAAGACATGCCGGTGCCCAGCATGATGCTTTGGCGGCGCCTTGATGAAATGAAAACCCTCTTTAAGGATGCTTTGACGCGTGCCGAAGTCCGCATGCAGCGGGGTAAGCTTGGCGCTATTGCGGGTGAGCGCAAGCAGGCTGACACAGAAGACCGTGAAGGTGAATTTCAGATATTGTTCAGAGCTATTGTAAACGGCCAGTTGAAGGTTCTGGATACAGAACTTGGAACGCTTGATACCAAAGTTGAAGCCAATCCTTTGACAGCCAATATTGACGGAGACCTGGCAGGCTTGGCAGCGGCGGCGGAGGGACGCATCGCCGAACTGTCTGTATACACTGAACCTTTCGCTGAAGCCAAGAAGCAGATAGCGGCCCGTATCGCGGCCCGTCGTCCTGACCTGGAAGGCCAGCAGGCCGCGGCCCGTCTTGAAGTTGAAATTAACACAGGCGCTGAAGCTTTGCTTGGAAATATTGATGCTGCCGACCCGGCGGCCGTTGAAGCGTTTAAACGCAAAGTTACCGCCACCGCATCTGCTATTCCAGCACCTGCGGACGGAAGCAAAACCGCCAGGATGCTCGCGCGTATTCTTCCGACCATTGAAGCTAAAGCCGCGGAGATCACCCGCCTTCACACTGAAAGCAAGGACGTGACAGCCGCAGAAAGAGAAATTGAAGGCATTCTGGTCACGCTGCGAGCCTTCACCGCGATTGAAAATGACAAGCTGACAGACGCAAATGCGGCGGATGCCGGGAAATTGCGTGCTCAAGTGGACGAGATCATTGCTAAACGCATTCCCAAAGAAAAACTCAAGCCTGCAATCCTTGCGCTCCAGACCGAAGCTGGCGAAATCGCCGATGAAACCCAGCTCCGCTTCGAATTTAAAAAGCTGGGTGGTCAGATTTTAATTTCGATTGGTAAGCTCCGCGGGGTGATCAATGGTGTCAGGACCCCTAATCAGCTTGTGATCGACGACGTGCTGAATGCCGAGCTCAGCGAATACCCCGCCGTTATTAAGAGACTCGCTGGAAGAAGCAAAAAAGAACGTAAGGAGACCGGCGCACTTGAAGTTATGGTAAGCACAGGCCGCGCCGCGCTTTTTAATCTCTATGTTATCCGTGACGGATTTTTGACAAATGCCGCCATTATTAACGGAGAAGTAGACAAGCTTGAAGCTATTCAGCGCAAAACAGAACTCGTCGAACTCGACCTTACAAATGCAGGTCAGAACGTGACACGTGTTGAGGCTGCGTTAGCTGAAATTGACAAGGGGCAACGCGAGCTTGGCCCCAATGAAGCGGCCTGGGACACAAAGGAAATCATGGCGCAAGTTGCCAAAGCCCGTGAAATCCTTCGCGATATTAGGGAGAGAGCAGAATTCACGATTGAGCTTGCGAAACTGCGCCAGGCAATCGTGGATGAAATAAAAGCGCTCAAAGGTAAAGAACAGAAGTACACCCGCGCCGCAGCTTATCAAGGAGACTATAAGGCTGATATCTCCGGAATCCGTGATCGCATCAAAGCAAAAGGTGATGCATTGCGCCTAAAGGTTAAAACAGGGACCAATCAGGGAGCGCAGCTCGATGCGATCCTTGCAATTCTTGAAAATGCGCAGGCCGGACTGCCTGCTTATGCGCGTATCTTGGAATTAAAAGATGATGTGTTTCCCAAAGAGCGGACCATGCTTGCAGCAGCCGCCGAACTGGAAAAGCTCCTTGATATGGAAAAACTCATCGATACGGAAGAAGAAACGCAGGCCGACAGGCACGGGGCAACGATTGCCGCCATTGTATTCCCAACGGGTTACAAGCTTCCGGATGATATCAGCCCCATTAAACAGCGCGCCAAAGATGTGGTTGAAGCAGTCAAGGCACGGAAAGACTTTCACGATAAACTCCGTCAGGTTAACCGGGACATGGACGCCGAGCTTGCCGCAATCCGGAAGCGTATTCTGGACATGACGTTGACCCGGAATTACCAGCAGGTCGACCCCGTTCAGGAAAATGAATTCAAAGCAGACATGCGTCTTTTCGCGGAAAAGTACACTTCGCTGTCGCGCCCCGGATCCGGGAAAGACCCGGCAGCCGACAGGCTTCGCAAGACTATTGCAATGCGCATTGCCCCAGAAGGACGGAAACTGCAGCAGCTTTATGACGCCCGCCGGAAATTCCTGGAACAGCAGATCGGCGTCAAGGTCCTGTTCGACAGGCTTGCACCCATGGTCGCTAATGGCACACCGGTTGCGGATGACATGATCCCGGTTTATCCGCTGGAAGCGGAAATTCAAACCGCGGTTGGAATACTCCCTGAAAAAGGGCCGGCTGAAGAAGATCGCGAAGGAGACCTTGTTGGCCTGATCAATGGTCTTCCGGCCAGCGTTGCCGGACTTGAAACCGCGTATATCGACCACCTGCTTGCCCGTATCGAAAAACAGGTTGACGAATTACTTGCGGACATTGCGGATGGCAAAAAAACTTCTACCGACGTCAACTACGAAGCCCGTCTGGACAAAATGTTTGGCGATGAAGCCAAGCCGGGCGATTTTCTGGTTGAGGTAGAAAAGCTTCCCGAAGACAAGCGTACGGTCAAACCGGACGGCTCGGTCTGGATTTATGATGCGGCAGCCGCGCGCCTTGGCGCTATTCTGCGAATCGCGCAGGGAAGTGACCTGAAAGGTGCTGGGGAAGAAGAATTCCTTGCCATTACCAAAGTCGATGAGCGGGTTGCCCGCATCGGTAAAAAATTGAGACAGGCTGCCGCGGATTATAAAGCGAAGTACCTGGCTCCGGTTCTGCAGGCAGCCCAGCCGCTTGAGCCGGCTCGCCGCGACGCTATCCTTGCCCGTGTAGGGGATTATGAAAAAGTGCTTGGGCAGATGATTGCGGACATGAATGGTCAGGTTGATACCCTGACATATGAAGCCGTTACAACTCTGATCACTTTCCCGGGAACGGCTGCCGCGCAGTACCTGACTACCGGCTGGAGGGAATGGACTCCTTTTGCAGCTTATGAAACTGAACGTCTCAAGCTTGAAGCCACGGATAATATTCCGCTGACGCACACTGAGATCATCGCGCCGTTCCGGGCCGCGCAGGACCGTTTGAACGCGGAACTTGGTAAAGTTGAAACGCGGTATCGCCAGCGGGTCCAGGACCTGCTGAAGGTTCGCCGCGCGATCGATGAGCTCATCCGTCTGGATCAAGTGCCCGTCAACGGAATTCAGCATGATCATTTTGAGCAGATGAATGCCGCGGTCGCGGTCGTTACGACAGTATTGGGCGATGCGCTTCCGGTTGAAGTTACTACAAGACGCGACAGCATCAATGGCAAGTTTGAGCAGGCCATGACGGACGCTGTCGGGGCTTTTGAGAGGGATTTGACCACCCGCATCCAGACAGCTATTTCGAGCATCGCGAATATGAAAGCTGGCGAACCCCATCCAGCCAGTTTTGACGCATTTTCCGGCGTTACCGACCTTGATGGGGAAGTAGTCACCGCAAGAGCAGCTCTGATCACCCGTTTCCACATGGAAGGCCCGATCGTTGACTTGTTCAACGGTGCTGTCGGCCGCGTACGTGAGCAATTTAGAGGCGGTGAATCGCTTTACGGAGGACGCCTTGCAGAACTTGTAGTTCCGGAAGTAGTCCCTGCGCCTGCGCTGACACCTATTGCTGTTACGCCTGTTGCCGTGACCGGTGAAGCGACAACAGCTACTGTGATTCTTGGTGACACGGTGGGCGAGATGACTATGGCTGAGGTTGAATCGAGAAAACTCGCAATCAATGCGCGCCTGGGCGAGATTACAGAACGTTTTACCCAGCTGACCGGCGAATATGCCACAGCCGACAGGGCCCGCCGTGGTGCCCTTCGCACGGAAAAACAAGGTCTTGATGCTGAAAAAGCCCGCCTCGAAAATGAAATCGGCCGCCTTGAAGCCATGAAACCCCGTTCAGAACTTCGCACATCAGGACTTCAGGAAGCGTTTGGAAGACTTAAGGAAGGTTTTTCACAGGTCCGTGCCGTGCTTGCGCAGGCCGCGGTTGCGAGTCAACTTACGGACTTCAATATGGAAGTCGCAGACCTGGAGCTTGAACTCAAAGAAGTTCTGGGGCCTCTCTCGGATGATCTTCGCCGTCTCATTCCCACCCGGGGGCTGACGGTCTCCCTAATCGATGAAATGAATACCCGCGCCATGACTGTTGCGGGCCAGATAAGCAAGAAGTATGAAGATCTTGAAAGGCTTGTCGCGCAGGAAGCCCGTTTCGCGAACCTGCGTGATGCGGAAGGCGGCAAGCTTCTCGAAGAAGCCGGTAGAAAATTTATTACCGCGATTGAAAAGCAGGTTTCCGATTTCCTCGTTCTTCTTGATGAAGGAAAAAAATCTCAGGAGCAGATCGGGAAACAGAATGAGCTCAAGGCGGTAGCAGATTACCGGAAGGACCTGACTGAAAGAATGCAGAGGATCGCGGTTATTCTACCCACCCTGGCTCCGGAAGATGCTGGAGAAAGCTTCGACGCGTATCTTGAAGCTGCGGGTTATACAGAGGTAAAGAGGCGCGCCGACCTTGTCTCTGTCCGCATGTTCAACTCGGATGACAAAGATATTTCCTCAGCTGCCCAGGCCGCGAAGGAAGCGATTGATCGCGAATACTATAAGGCCAGGGAAGCTTATGAAAAACGCGTCACAGAACTGGCGAAGCGCCGCGTGCCTGTCGCGAAAAGGTCTCGCATCGGTCTTTTTGTCCGTGTCGCGGCCGCGCTTTTCATGTTGGTTGGTCTTGCCGGTCTTGCCGCATGGTTTGCGGGACAAAAACCTGAATCTGAAGAAGTGGTTGCCGCAAGGAAACTTCAGGAAGATAGAATAAAAGAAGAGCAGTCAAAAAAGACTGAACTCCTGCCGCCCACAACGACGCCTGTGAATGTTCCCGTCGTGTCGACTCCCATGCCAATTCCTGTGGCTACGCCCTCTGTCCCAGCTGAAAAAGTTGAAGAAGAAAAGAACGAAGTTCCGGCTCCTCGCGTTGTGCTGTCGGTTGAAGAAAAGTACACGCCCAAGACGCTTGAAGATGTAGACCGGATTGCGGCTGAATTAAAAGGTAAGTCTGATGATGAACTGCTGGCTATTGTGCAGCGAATGAACAAAGAAATTCCGCCCATGGTTTCTGTGAACGGCATTCCGCATGTCACAGACAAAGACCTTCAGACCACGCCCGAACGTTTCGCGGAATATCAGAAGGTGAAACCTAAACTCGAAGAGGCGTTGAAATCCATCGGCTTTCCCGTCGATGACCCTTCATTTTTGATGACCCAGGACTGGTACACCATGATTGAGCCTGTGCTTGTCACGCGCCAGCGCACCGGGCTCAAGGCCGAGCAAATTGCCGGCACCCTGAAAACGATTTTCAGCGAACAACTGGAAATGTTGAAAACCTTCGGTGAGCTTGAGCGCAACTACATAGGCGAAGGGAATAATCTTGGCGATAAGCAAAAGGACCGCAGCTATCGCTACCAGATGGGCTATGAGCTCCTGACCATACCCAATCGCTTTGATGTTTGGCAAAAACACGATGAGCGCTGGAAAGCATTTTTGAAAGAAAAGAACATCCCGTATGTCCCGATCCAGATTTTCCTTTGGAGCTCGATTGAAAAAGCGGTGACCGAAGGGCCGAATGATGTGCTCCGCCAGTTGTACGGCGGTTATCCAATGCCTCAAAATTACTGGTACAACCGCAACGAGTCGCTCCGCGTTTCACCGGTCAGCCGCGCCTGGTTCAATGAACGTTATTTCTTCCTCGGCCGCGCCAATAAAATGGGTAAAGGCCAGGATGGTTTCTGGGGACCGACCTTAAGTGTTGGATATCAGGGGAATGTGGTTTCTAATCCCGGTTTTGGTGCCTGGGGCGCTGTTTACAACACTAATGTAAACGCGAGCTCGGTCACTGCAAGCAAAGACGTGTTTCGCATGGCGGAAAAATACTGGGATCCAGTCAATCCCGCGAAAACCAATAATATTTACGATTACACCTACACCGACATCAATGACAAGTTCAGTTCCATCCGCACACGCGCCGCTGTCTTTGGCGGTTCATCTCTTCTTGACCCGCTCAGTCCGCGCCGCACCGCGCTTGCGACTGATATTGTGACCGGTTACCTCGGCACTTATTCGTATCAAGCCGACATCGACCAGATCATGAATTTCCTGAGAAATGACAAGATGTTCAAATACTGGGTGAACCGTGAGTATAACCCCAGACATCAGGAGCTCAAGTTGCGGGGAGACCGTAACCTGGGTATCAATGCTGCTGACTATACCCGCGAAAGCGACAGGATGGACGCGTTCCTGAGTGAAAAGAAATACGACGCCATGTTCAATCAGTGGTTCCGCGATATTATTTTCCTTCAGCTCCGCGAGATCCGTCTGTTCGCGCCGATTGCGTTCCACCAGGTCGATTCCGGAATCCGTTATTACCGAGCCGCCGATCCGAATAATCCCAAATGGTACGAAGAAACGCCTTTTGCCCGTAATTCCAATACGTCGCGTCAGTTCGGCGTTGCCACCTGGCAGGCTTTCCTCAATTATGATCCGATGTATCAGACACCGGCCAACCGCCAGAGCCGTGAAGTTTACGCTGGGAAATACGCGGACGCGTTTGCCGCCCGGATTTTTGATAAAAGCTCTCTTTTGCTGCCCCTCGACGTGCAGTTGAATGGCAATCCTTATGTGGAGGCAACCAATATCACCGGTGAATTCCGGGATTTTTTCTACCGCAATGTCGGCTGGGCTATCGAGGGTTTTAACCCGCAAACTTTTTGGACCAGTCTGGACAATCAGCGCTATTTTGAACGCTCTGGCCGCCCGCTGCCTCCTCCGAACACCAGTTCTGTCCTTAACGTCGCGACGAATACAAAAATTATTCTTGTAGATCCGGACCCGGCTGACCGCGACCGCGTCATCGGCGATCCCACTGTTTCCATGCGCAATTTATTTACCAATGGTGATCAGTTAAACGCCATTCTCGGCATCCTGCAGAGGGAAGTGGACAAGCAATTTCCAAAGCCGCTTTTCGCTTTAAATATTCAGGACGCGCGCAAAGTGCTGGTTCTTGAACCGGATGAACTGACCAACCTGAACCTTCTGCGCCACTCCGCGATTCCGGCAGTCGATCAGTATAAGGACGGTGTTGTTAAATCCGCTTACCGTGCCAATTCGCGTGACATCGCGCTTCATATTCTTGTTTCTTCGCTTTCCACGCGTAGCGGCTGGGCCAATCCCAACGCCAGGAATCTCGCGGAAGCTATGGGTGATGCGACCCATATGCAAAAAATAGTGGCGGACTTCAAGATCGCGCATGACCTTCAGCTTTTCCAGCGTCTTTATTCGCCGGAACTTGGCCCCTTTGTTTCTGATTTCATAAGCAGCCTTCTGCCGGTCGGTGACAAGGGCGGCACTATCGGTGACCGGGTCATCCTGGATGAACAGGGCTTTATCCTTTCGGACAAAGAAGGTAAGAACCAGCGTTATGTAGAACAGCTTGAAACCGAACTCTACAAGGTCATGGACAAGCTTCCACATGATATTCAGGGTGAATTCTGGGCGGTCAAACAGATGAAACCGAAGTACAAGAATGACACACCGGAAAACAGACACGCCTGGGCCGATTATTGGCGCGCGTTTTTCAATACCTCCGTCAAGACCGCGCGGGTGCTTTATGTTTCCAGCGTTACGGCTGAAGTGCGCGATGCCTATCAGGCGGGCAAGAAAACTCCTGATGAAATCCGCCAGTATTTCCTGATGAAGCTTTTGACCCGCAGGCTGACAGAACAGTACTATCAGCGCACGCTCAATCCGCTTCAGAGCCCGGATGACATGGGCGTAATCACGGCCAAGGTCCAATACCGCGTGCTTCCTCCCATGCTGGCCCTCCTGAACCGGCCCGACATCCAGAAGAAGGCTCTGGAAGTTTACAATGCCATCATCGGTCAAACCGCTACAACGTTTTCACCGGAAGACGCGCTTCAGAACTTCATTATTGAAGACATGGTCAAGAGCACTGTGGGAGCTGATGCCATGGTTAAGCTTTTCAAAGATCCAGAAAGACGCGCGACTTTGATCAAGCTGGCCAGTGACCGTCGTCAGGCTTTTGATTCCAAGGCGCCGGAAGTCAAAACGGGTCCTCTGACTGACCGCCGCACGATCGGGGACAATTTCTATTCTGTTCTGATTGGTATGTCATCTGCTTATCTTCGTTCCACCAACGTTGAAGATTTTTCAGATTTTGATCAATGGGTGGATGAGCAAAAAAGAACCACTGAAAGGCTGAAAGAAGCCATCAAGAGATCTGAAGTCCGCGCGACCGCGCTTGACGCAGCTTTCGCGCGTTTGCGTGAAGGATTCACCGGTCTGAGAAAGACCCTGGTTCAGGCTGAAGCCCAGAGCAAGCTGACAGACCTTAACTTCGCGGTAACAGACATGAAAGCCGATCTTGATGATGTCGCCAATCCTATTAAGGAACGTCTTGGTGTTCTGGTTGCAGCCGGCGCTGCCGATACAGCCGAAATTTCTACGATCGAACAAAAGTTGAGCAGTCAGGTAGAGCTGACTCTTGCGGCTTATGGCCAGCTTGAACAGGAACTTGAAGCAGGTGACGCGTATAAAGTCCTTCGTGAAGAGCCTTATCTCGCGCAGGCGCGTGGAATTCTTCAGTCGGCCAATACAGCCATGGCCGAAGTCCTAACGGAAATCGACACGTTGCGCGGTGAGCTCCAGAAAAAAATTCAAGCCAAGCTAGCTCTTCCTGGAACTACCTCACCGGCTGCTTCGATTGACGAAACCCAGGTCGTTAAAACATATAACGCATTAATGGAAGGTCTTAAGCTGCGTTTTGAAGGGATCGCGGGGGATGCTGCGGCATTGAATGCGGCAGATGACCAGGTGGATGGCCGGATCGTGCAGGAAACAGAAGCTCTGGACGCGCTGCTGCGTCCTTTTACCTCTGCGCTTGAAACGGCTAATTACACGGTTCCTCAATCCGTGGTAGATGCTGTCGATGCCGTAGTTAAACGCTATCAGGCTGAAATGGGCAGAATCGCGGGGCTTGGGGCAAGAGCAACAAACGCCGACTCGATCAACGGCCTTGTTATGGAGCATGTCGGTACTCAACTTGCTGTGCTTCAAGCGAAATTACCGCCGCCGACGCGCGCTGAAGTCCGCATGGGCCGCAAAGAAAAAATCAGGATGGGAGTTGCGGCGGTTGGCGCGGCTATTCTTTTAGGTCTTGGCGTTAATTGGTTTGGCGGTCAGAAAGCGCCTGAGCAGAAAAAAGAAGAACCCGGCAAGGAATTGATCGCAAAGAAAGCTGAAGAGCCCCCGGTCGTTCCCAAAGTTATTGTGGAGCCTCCACTTCCTCCTAAGGCGGAAGAGCCTAAAAAGGAAGTTGAAAAGAAGGAAGAGAAAAAAGAGCCTGAGGTCAAACCGGTGCCCAAGGTCATTACACCGGAAGAATCGGTCGATATTCTTTCCAAACAGCACAATCTAAAGATCAATGCCAAGGTTTTCCTGGAAAAAATACGTTCACTCAATCGTCAGGGTTACAATCCTGACCAGATCACTCACGCCGCTGCTACATCCCGTCCGGATCTTCAGGACAAGGCCCGTCTTATTTTCGGAGAGAAGGGCCTGGGTCTGCGTCTGGAAGGCCCCAATGCTTACACCGATATTGACTGGGTTGAAAAGTTCCTGAAACCGATCATCGCCCTGCGCGCCATACCGGAAAAATCACAGGCTGAAAAAGATTTTATTGATGCCATGGTTGCTTCAGCGCCCATTGTTCGTGAGGGGCTTGCAAAGATGAATGTTGTCGATGACGCCAGGATCAAACGTTTCTGGCTCCTTCTTTCGAACGTCGCCGGAAGAAGCCGCCTGGGTCCGGGCGTTTACGCGACCGACTGGCCGAACCTCGATCAGCTGAGCAATGACAATATCAATACGCAGACAAAAGTCGGCATTCTGATCATGTATGCCATGTACCGGGGCAATGCAGCTACTTATCCGCAGGCAGGGTCAGCCCCGGCACAATACCGCTACTTCTCAGCAAATGTTTTCAAGGCGATTGAACTTTCACAGAATGATCCGCGCATCAAGCTTGAAGCAAATGACATCATATATCTTTACGGTGCAGCGGAAGGTTTTTATCCCACAGTCGGCAGGCAGCTTTTTGAAGTCATATGGCCGCAGTTCTCCGTTCGTGATCTGATTGATAATCGCCGCGCAAAAGTCCGCGGCTGGATCCTCGACTATCAGTTCCCTCAGTTGAAATTCAGCGAATCCGCCCAGTTCCATTTCCTTGGTCATGATGACATCGCAAGCACAACTTTAATGTCCATCATTCTGAACGCAAGTTCACAGCCTAACGGCATGGGTGTCATGGAAGTTCTCAAATCAGATGAGGTTTTCCAGGCCTATTATCTTGCGATCCGCCACATTCTGGATTCCAAAGTTTTTGACGATTTCTACGCGGACGATCCCATGGTTCGCCAGGTCTATAAAGACTGGAGAGCCGGAAAATACAGCGGCGTTAATTCTCTCAAGCTGTCGGTCAATGATCTGAGGCGTTTTGATAAAAACAAACTGACTCCCGACTCCGCTTACTTTCTGGATCTCTACATCAGAACAGGAGGCAAGTTCTCAGTGCTGACCCCTACGGAGATGGGCTTGAATACCTCTGTTCTTGGCGTCCGGTATCAGCGCGCCCTCGCGGAGGCGACCCGTGCTCTTGATGAAAATGGTGGATTTGAAAAACGGGAAGGTAAACTCCATATCCCGGTTTACAAACTTCAGATGGTTTACAACGACTGGAACAAGAATCCGAAATTTGGGGAATCTGTTTCCCGTTTCTTTTTCGGTGATCCCGCGGCGCTGAACACTGCAAATGAACGCCATCGCGGTACTCTTGCCGCCATGGAAAGGGAGCGCCGCCCTGTCCGCGATAACGTTAAAGTTGAGTTCGAAGACGATGAGTTCCAGCTAATCATGATTCTGATGACCGACCCGCAGTTCCAGGAAGAAGTTCGCCAGCTTTTCTTTGCGTTGACCCGCAATGAACGTGTCTGGAAAAAAATGGATTTCATGAGCAAGCTTGGCCCTTATCAAGTCGCGGCCGACAAGGCAACCGTACTTGCGCGTCTGAGCGACGGCTGGCACGCCACTCAAAGACGTGATCCTGATTTGACCGCGCTGCTCGAGGACAAAACCGTCCATGGTCTTGACGCGGATGGACGGCTTGTCGACATGAGCAATCCTGAAGACGCGAAGAGGGCAGTTGAGCGCTTTACAAAAGCGGAAAAAATCCGCGAAATTGCCAATCTTGCCCGTAAAAAATTCACAGGCCACACTGAACTTACGGCGGATGATCTGAAACTTTATCCGGACATTCAGGATTACCCTGGCTTCGCAAGTTCCCAGGGTTATACGGTCGTCGCGACCATGCGCGGCGATCTGGCTGAACCCGATAAATCGATGGCAGATATTCTCAAATCGCGCCCGAAAGACGCGGAACGCGCTTTTGTCGACTGGGCCATTACACGTTTGAATACTATTCGGGGTCTTAAGGACTTCAAAAAGAAATCGGAAGTCCGTGCTGTAGCGGGTGAGTCTGATGTTGTCGCTGACATCAAGCAGAAAGGTCAGTCTATCCGTGCCAACATGCAGAGAAACCACGCGCGCAACGCGGCTTTCGTTGTCATGAATGACCGCGTCGCGGCCGAGCCGCGTCAGGCCGAGATCGAAGCCGCGGGCGGAACCTGCATCGGAACATTGCCCACCTGCATTGAAATCCGCGCTGAAATTGGAAGCGCCGCTGAACATTCGCAACTCCGCCACCGTTGCCG
>CAZKMJ010000040.1:3531-14262 GCA_964553835.1 uncultured bacterium | reverse complement strand
ATGGGCGTTTTAGGCGACATAATCGGCATAATACGGCGCACATGCGAGTCCATGGCTTCGCGCGCGATAAAAAGACGCATGATCTGGCTGGTGCCTTCAATAATAGTGTTGATACGCGCGTCGCGCATAATACGTTCGACCGCGTGGCCTTTTTCACCGCGGGCCTTGAGAGACGGGCCTGTTTCATAGCCGCGTCCGCCGCGAATCTGGATGGTGCCGTCCACAATGTGCCAGCTGGCCTCGGTGCAGGCGAGCTTGGCCATAGCGGCTTCAAGGCGAATGTCGTTTTTCTTGTCGTCGGCCATCTGGGAGGCCATGTAAGTCACAGCGTCCATGGCATAAACCGTCGCGGCCATGGAAGCGATCTTGGAAGCCACGGCTTCATGCTTGCCGATAACACTTCCCCACTGCGTGCGTTCATTTGCCCAAAGTCGAGCCACCTTCAAGCACCACTTGGAAGCGCCGGTCACAGCAGCAGGCATGGTCAGGCGGCCCGTATTTAATGTAGTCAGTGCCAGCTTCAGGCCTTTGCCTTCACCCAGCAGGATGTTTTCCCGCGGCACCTTCACATTATTGAAACGAAGCAGACCGTTTTGAATGCCTTTCAATCCCATGAAGGAGCAGCGGTGCATTACTTCCACGCCCTGCATTTCCTTTCGGTCCACGATAAACGCGGTGATCTGCTGTTTCTCACGGCCATTGACCATTTTAGCGGGAGTCTGCGCCATCACAACCAGCAGCTCGGCGACAGGCCCGTTGGTGCACCACAACTTGATGCCATTAATAAGGAAGTATTTGCCGCCTTCAATGGGTTCAGCCTTGGTCTTCATACGGGCCGGGTCACTACCCACTTCAGGTTCGGTCAACGCGAACGCGGAAATCGCGCCCTGCGCGAAACGCGGCAGATATTTTTTCTTCTGCTCTTCAGTGCCGAACATCATGAGCGGTTTGGGAACGCCGATGGACTGGTGCGCGGAAAGCCAAACGGCCGTGGAGGAGCAATAGCTGGCTACCAGATGGCAGGCGCGGTTGTAATTGACCTGGGAGAGACCGAGGCCGCCATATTCTTTCGGAATGCGAATGGCGAAAGCCTTGATGTCAGCCAGCGCCTTCAAAGCGCTCTGCGGGATTTCACCGGTGCGGTCCACTTCATCCGGATTAATGTGCTCTTTAAGGACGGCTTCCAGCTTTTTCAGGAAGTCATCACCAATTTTTTTATCTTCCGCGGACTGAACAGGATAAGGAAGGATCAGGTCCCAGCGCAGGCGGCCCTGAAAAAGCTCGGCCACGAAACTTGGTTGGTGCCACTCTTCACGCGAATCCTCAGCGAGCTCGAGCGCTTTAACTTTTCCTTCACCCAGTTTTTTTGCGTCCAGAATGTCCATGGAAATTCCCTTTCAGGTTGCGTACGCTTCTATTATAGCCGACGGAATATGTTACGGCCAGTTACCAGGAGTTCTTGATCAGGGCCTGCGGGCTAATCCGCCACGCAAAGAAGGCCCTTCAGGTACTCGCCTTCCGGGTGGTAAATGTTGATGGGATGGTCAAAGCTGTGGGAAGTTTTCTGGATGATCTTAAGAGACCGGCGGGCGTCCTTGGCCGCGGCAAATACGATTTTCTGGAACAGGTCCGGGTCTATATAGGAAGAGCAGGAAGCGGTATAAAGCAGGCCGCCCGGCGCCAGGTGCTTGAGAGCATACATATTAATGTCCTTGTAGCCTCGCGAGGCCTGGTTGATCTGGCCCTTATTTTTACAGAACGCGGGCGGATCCAGAATGATCATGTCGAATTCCTGGCGGGTATCGCGCAGGTACTGAAAAACGTCGGTGCAGGCTACAGTATTCTGCTTGTCGGAAAACCCGTTCATTTCAATATGGGTCCTGGCGGTATTCAAAGCGGGCTGGGAAGAGTCCACGCTTACGGTTTCAAGCGCGCCGCCCGCGGCCGCGTAAACCGAAAAACCACCGGTGTAGGAAAAACAGTTCAGCACGCGCTTGCCCGCGCTGACGCTTCCGACCAACTTGCGGTTTTCGCGCTGGTCCAGGAAAAAGCCGGTTTTCTGGCCCTGATGGATGTCGACGATAAATTTATGGCCGTGCTCCGTGATTTCCACAAAATCAGGCGGCTCGTCGCCCCAAAGTTTTCCAACACGCGGCGGCAGGCCCTCCCATTCACGCGCTTCCGTGTCATCTTTCTCGAAAATACCGCGGCAAAGGACTTCCGAGTGAAGGATGGAAACAATCATATCTTTCCACTGCTCCATACCGGCCGTTAAAAACTGCGCCACCAGGAAATCACCGTAGCGGTCCACAATCAGACCCGGCAGGTCATCGCCCTCAGAGTGAATTAAACGGTAGGCATCGGTTTCATTGGGAAGAAAACGGTCGCGAAGGCGGATGGCATTGCGGATTTTCCTTTCAAAGAAGCCCTGGTTGATTTCGGTTTCCTCGAAAGTCAGCATGCGAATGGCGATCTGTGAACGCGGATTGAGATAGCCAATGCCTAAAAATTTTTCCTGCGCGGAATAGACCTTGATCAGGCATCCGGCCTTGTAATCATCATCGATCCTGTCGATAGCGCCGGAAAAAACCCAGGGATGGAAACCTTCAAGCGGCTTTTCTTTCTCAGGCTTGAGGTAACAGCGGATGGTTTTCATAATTGCTTTTGCAGGGCCTGTCGCCGGAGCATCCCGGGGATTCGTTGAAATCTTTCTAATTTAATAAGAAAACATTTCTTATATTTCAATCTGACAGGCACCGGGGAATTTCTTTCCAAATTTCTCCTCATCCCGGGAGCCCTCTCAGGCGCCACCCGCAAAAGCAATTCCTTGATATTGGATTATAAATGAACTTCCATTTTGCGGTCTTTGAGCGCCTTGACGATATTGCGGATCTCTTCGCTCTTGGACTTGGGGCAGATAAGAAGCGCGTCATCCGTGTCGACGACCACAAAATCTTTGACGCCGATCATGGCCACAAGCCGTTTCTCGGACTTCACAATATTGTTCTGGCTTTCAAGCAGCACGGCGCGGCCGCGGACGGAGTTGCCTTCCGCGTCCTTTTCCCAGAATTCTTCAAACGCCAGCCAGCCGCCCAAATCATGCCAGCCGATGTCGACGGGAAGTGTCAGGATATTGCCGGCCATTTTTTCCATCAGGCCGTAATCGATGGAAATATTGGGCATTTTTTTGTAATGACGGTTGAGTCCTTTTTCCAGGCCTTCATCCGCGATTTTCAGAGCAAGATCATGCGCATCCGGGAGAAATTTCCGCGCGGCCTCCATCAGCTTGTCCGCACGCCACACAAACATGCCGCTGTTCCAGAGAAAACGTCCGCTTCGCACGAATTTCTTCGCCTTGGCTGCGTTGGGCTTTTCATGAAAGCGCTTCAAGCGGTAGACCGGAAGTCCGTTCATTTTGGAAAACTTCGGACCCATTTCAAGATAGCCATAGCCCGTATTCGCGAATGAAGGCCGGATGCCGAAAGTCACGGGCATTCCGGTTTTATCAGAAACTTTCGCGGCCGCATCCAACGCTTTGCGGAACAAAGGCTCGCGCAGGATTTTATGGTCCGAGGGAAGAATGGCGGCAATCGCATCCGGGTCTTTTTTAAGGAAAAGAGCCGCGGCAAGGACAGCGCAGGGCGCGGTGTTACGGCCCATGGGCTCTCCCACAATCTGGCTGGAAGAAATTTTCAGGAGTTTCTTAACGACGCCCGTGTGCTGTTTGTTGGTGATGACCAGGACACGCGAAGGAGAAACAAGGGGCTTGAGACGATCAACCGTCTGCTCGATCAGGGTTTTTTTTCCGAAGATGGAAAGAAACTGCTTGGGCTTGCGGTGCCGGCTTTCAGGCCAGAACCTCGTGCCTGAACCGCCCGCCATGATCAGGGACCAGAGCATTTAAAGTTTTTGCCTTATTTCTTTGATGGTGTTTTCAATCAGGGAACGGATTTCCGTCAGGCGTTTTTCGCTGGTGGCCTCAAAGCGGGTCACGAGAACAGGCTGGGTGTTGGAAGCGCGCACCAGACCCCATCCGTCCGGGAATTCCACGCGTGCGCCATCAATGTCCACAACCTTGTATTTAGATTTCAATTCCTTGACCGCCTGCTTGATCAGCTCAAACTTGATTTCATCCGGGCATTCAATGCGGATTTCGGCGGTGGCAAAAGTACCGGGCACATCTTTAAGAAGTTCGGGAATAGTCTTGCCGGTCTGGTCCAGGATTTCCAGCATGCGGCAGGCTGAATAAACGCCGCTGTCAAAACCAAACCAGCGGTGCTTGAAGAAAATATGCCCGCTCATTTCCCCTGCCAGAAGCGCGCCGGTTTCCTTCATTTTGGCCTTGATCAGGGAATGCCCGGTTTTCCACATGATGGCCTTGCCGCCATGCTTTTCAATGTCCTGAAATAAAAGGTTGGAACATTTCACGTCCGCCAGAATGACCGCGCCCTTGTTTTCCGCGAGGATGGGCCTGGAATAAAGGATCATCATTTTGTCGCCGGGGATAATATTGCCTTCGTGGTCGATGACACCGCAGCGGTCGCCGTCGCCGTCAAAAGCCAGGCCGATGTCCGCCTTGTGTTTTTTCACGGCCGCGATGCAGTCATGCAGATTTTCCGGCTCGCTCGGGTCCGCGGGATGGTTCGGGAATTTTCCGTCCGGCTCGGTGTAGAGCTTGATGACTTCATGTCCGAAACTTTCAATCAAATGGGGCGCGATCAATCCCGTCATGCCGTTGCCGCAATCAACCACAACTTTGAGTTTCCTCTTAAACTTGAAACCCTTAAAAATGTAATCCTCGTATTCCTTCATGATTTCGCGCTTGGAAATTTTTCCGGAGCCCTTCAGGAAATCCTGTTTTTCGATCATCTGCTTCAGGGTCTGGATCTGCGGGCCATGCAGGCTGGAGGTGCCGATGTTCATTTTAAGGCCGTTTTGGTCGGGAGGATTATGAGAGCCTGTGATCATGATGCCGCCATCGGCATTGAGATGGTGCACAGCAAAATAAAGCGCGGGCGTTGTCGTCATGCCAAGGTCAGTGATGTCCATGCCTGCCGAAAGAATGCCTTTGACCAGGGCGTCGTGGATACGCGGTGAACTGACGCGGCAGTCACGGCCCAGCACGATCGCCTTTTTATTGTCTCTTATAAGGAAGGTGGCGTATGCCTTGCCGATGCTCTCGATGACATCGCTGGTCATGTCACGGTCCGCGACCCCGCGGATGTCATATTCACGAAATATATGGATAGGAAGATTCATAGGATTAATTTTATTTTGCGCTCGCCGCAGGCAGTCTTCATTAAACTGCCGCGGCGGCGCAATCGATCATCAGATCGATGCGAGCGAGAGGACTTGAACCTCCAACCCTTGCGGGACATGATCCTTAGTCATGCGCGTATGCCAATTCCGCCACGCTCGCGTAAACTGTTTTAAATTTTATCTGCCGGATTTAAGGCGCTGCTTCTCTTTTTCAAGCTCGGCCTCGACCTGTGCGAGCTCGACGTCAAGCTGGCGGGTCGCGTCAATCAATGCCTGAATGTCCTTGTCATTGACCGAAATATTTTCGCCTTTGCGAAGGGCCTTTTCATATACGTAGCTGCCAAGCTCCGCGAATTTTTTGCTGACGCGGTGCTCAAGCCCGGCCTTCTCGATCAAAAGCTTGGTCACCAGCGCGGCCTCGCCCGCCTTTTCAGAAACGGTACGGACCGACTGCTTCGCGGTTTCAAAAGCAATATTGATCGCTTTTTCTGCTTTTTCGTACAAAGAATCTTTTTCCATATTTTTACCGGTTGACCACGTTTTCAGGATTTCCGGCCATAAACTTAAGAATGTTTTCGACCGTCGTATCCAGAATGCGGGTCACCGCCTCCTTGGAATAAAACGCCATATGCGGCGTGTAAATAACATTGTCGCGGCGCAGCAGCTCCTGATTGCGCAGGGTCAGCTGCATTTTGTCCGCGTCTCCGGTGTCTAGAAAGCGCTTCTCCTCAAGGATAAGCTCCTCGCCTTCCAGAACATCAAGGCCGGCCCCTGACAAAACACCCTCATCCAGCCCCCTTACAAGGGCTGCTGTCTCGACCAGACCTCCGCGCGCCGTATTCACCAGAATGGCGCCGCGCTTTATTTTAGACATATTGGCCTGATTAATCAAATGATGAGTTGCCTTCATATAAGGAACATGCAGGGAGATGATGTCGGACTGGCTGAGCAGCTCCTCCAGCGCAACATACTGGTATCCAAGCACTTCCGCAAGAAAACGGTTCTGACGGACATCAAAGGCCAGCACATTCATGCCGAACCCTTTTGCCATACGGATGACATGAATGCCGATATGGCCCGTCCCCACCACTCCGATGGTCTTTCCATAAAGGTCAAAACCCATCAGGCCATCCAGGGAAAAATTATGGTCCCGGACTTTAAAATAGGATTTCCGCAAATTGCGGGCCAGTGAAAGGATGAGCGCGAACGTATGTTCGGCCACCGTATTTTCACCATAAGTCGGCACATTGCAGACTTTAATACCCCGCTCCGAAGCCGTCTTCAGGTCAATATGATCAAATCCCGTCGACCTCGTGACAATAAGCCTTAGGTCCGGGAAAAGATCCATTTCCTTTTTACCCACCCGGGAATTCACAAAAGGCGAAAGTACGCTGACGCCTTTATATGTCTTCCCAAGATCGTGGGCATTTGCATTTTCAAAAAGCAGACCTTGCCCGAGTTTTTGCGCAAGGTATTCCCGCTGCCATTTTTCGTTCATTTCCGCAAAAAGAATGGAAGAGGGAGTCTCTTTCATAGGAGCCGGAATTTTAACAGAAAACCGGGAAAAACGCAGGTTTTTTATGCTGAGGCCTGCAGGCTCAGGGCCTCCAGGCGGTCGGCGTTCAATTCCTGAATGGCGGCAGCCATGCGGGAAAGCGCCTGCTCGTTTTTAATGCGGCGGCGGTCTTCCCTGCCATCCACATTCACAAGCAGGTCAAAAGTTTTCTTTGAAAGCGAAGCAGCGCCCGCGGTCAGAACCTGGGCCGTGAGCCCGGCGTCCACCGCCTGGCCATTTTCACTGTAACGGTCAGACAAAAGCATGTTTCCATTCTGCGCAACGGCACCGATGATCAGGTCCGGCTCCTGGTTCAAACGATTTTCCATGTCCGGATGAAAAAAGGAAATGGCATTGCCCATGGCGCGAACTTCCAGATTTTCCGTTTTGTTATGGCCAGGATCTTTCAGTCGGTGGCGGAATAATTTTGGGGCCGTGACCTGAATGACAATATTTTTATTAAGCGCGGCCATGTCACGCGCGGTTTTCAGCAGCGGCTCCAGGCCGCTTTCGTCCCGCGCGGTGATGTGATATTGAATGTAAACGGGCCGGTCAATGGCGCGGATTGCTTCGACAACACTTCTTCCTCCCGCGGCAAGTTCGGCATCTTCAGCGCTGACCGCTTCATCCAGAGCGGCTTGTGCTTCCGGGATAAAACCATCCAGGTTCGCGACAATGGACCGGGCGGTTCCGGCAAAATCAAACCCGCCCCAGTCATTTCTCCTGAAACTGTTCACGGTTTTTTGCGCCGCCATACGGACTTCCGATTTCGTTGCTGGCCCGACCTGATAAAAATAATTCCGCACGCTGTTTTCGTCAGCGGGAAAAACACGCGTTTCATCCATCAAATTGTACATACCGATGAAAGAACCCGGAGTGGTCAAATGTTTATCCGGGAAATTGGCGTCAAAGCTTTCTTCCAGGCCCTTCACTTCATTCCGGTCCAGATGGAAAAAACTGTAATCTTTGTCCACGACCACAAAACCACCCTGAGGTTTAAGCAGCCTGCGGGTCTGCGGGAACCATCCTTGCCAGCCGGTTGGATCAGGCCCAACCAGGTCCACCATAGTCACCAGATCATAAGTACCCCAATCCGGAATTGACTGTTCGAATTCGTGCGAACCAAAACTGAGCCGCAATGCTTTGACCGGCGCCAAATCCGGTTTGACCACCCGTATTTTCCCCTGCATTTCGGCCAGATGATCCTGCGGTCCCTGTTCTTTATCCACAAAAGTCACGTCTTTTCCAGCCAGCGTCAATAAAAGCGCAAGGCTTGGCAGTGCATCCCCCACGACGATCACTTTCTGGATCGGGTGCTTCAGAATTTCTTCCGCCATGCGCTCGGAATGGTCCAGCTCGGTTTCAAAATCGTGCGGATACCTGTAATTGTCCGTAGGACCGGCTTTCAAAATCATTTCTTTTGCCTCTTTCAATGAGACCGGAACAAAAGTCCGCAATTCGGAGCGGTCCGGAGGATTTTTAAAAATCTGCAGGAAACCATTGGTTGCTTCATCATAAGCAATATTGTAGTCCCCCTTCACACTCCTGAAACTGACCCACTTCGAATTGGGGAAAATATCGGAGAAGTGGTCGCGGATCGCTTTCAAAGGCTTTATAGCTTCGTCCCAGTCGGCGATCATATAACCCGTATCTTTTAAAAGCTCCCGCGCCTTCAAAAGCCAGGCTTCCGGATCGCCCTGCGGTGTGCCGCCGATCAAATCAATGAGCGTGACCATGTCAAAAGAACCCGGCTCAATGGCCTGGCCTTTGAGATCAAGCTCTTCAATGGAGCTGGTAACCGTGCGAACCTTAAAATTAATTCTTTTCCCCTGTTTCTCAAGTTCATTCCTCAGCATGCGTACATCTTTTTCCAGTTCAGCTACCGCTGCGGGATCTTTATCAATAAATAAAATGTCGCGGCCAGTCAGGACCATCAAAAGATTAAAAAATCTGGATCCTTTGCCAACTATCGCTATTTTCCCTACGGGAAGCTTGTCCGTTTCTTCAGCGAATTGAAGCCCCAGTTCCAGGCTCCATTCAGAACCATGCGGGAGAAATACTTTGATGCCGGATTTCAAAAATTCGTAGGCCTCTTTCAATGGCATGGGCGGAACTTCATGGACTTCCGGGCCTTTCTTTTCCACGAAAACCCCGCTTTTGCCTCTTACAAAGATTTTTTTTCTTCCCTCCGGATCTTCATCGCGGGCTTCAATTTCATCCAACGCCGTCCCAATGTACCGGTAAGTTTCAGGACTTTCAAAAGGAACCGGTTTCCCGTCCTCAAGCTTGAATTCCGCGGCAATTTTCCGGCTGGAAACAGCCATTTCCGAGGGACCCGCCAACGACAAAGCTCTGATCCTGACAACGCCGCCCTCATTGGTAAAAGACAACTCAACACCAGGCTCTTTTTTCTGGCGCTCGGGATCTTTCGGCCTGAAAATCAGGATGTCTTTCGGCGACCAGTAAGGATAACTGATCGTTTTACTGGTCGTGATAAATTTAGGCTGCGGCCGCGACTTGAACACTAATTCGTAATCCTCAGCTGGCAAATTGGTGCTGATATTAATGCTGGGTCCGACAACCCCGTCGAAATTCAACAAAAAGTAGGAGTCGTTTGCCATGCGGACACAAATCTGTTCTTTCGGATTCAGAACAAAACTGTCTTCCTGGTTTTTAGAAATTTTTACGCGGTCACGGTCCGCGGCATCATAACCAACGCGTGTTTCGGAGCGGGCGGCAAGGTCCGCGAAACCAGCCAGGATTTTGGCCCATTTGGTTTCGGCATCATCCTTGCCTTCATAAATGATCCTCATGGCTTTGTAAAAATCTTCGACTGTCTGGTCCTGCTCCGGAAAAACCGGCCGGAACATTTCCCTGAATGTCAGCACAAGGAACCAGGTGCGCTCATTCAGGTTGTCGCGGTCTTTTTCGGAAAATCCTTCTTCCGGCACCTGAACAATGGAACCCAGATCAATCAGCTTCAGGCGGCCTGATTTTAGATGAATGAAAGTATTCTCAAGCTGCAGGTCATGGTAGACAAGCCTGCCTCTTTTGCTTTTCCCGGCCGGGTACCGCTCAAGCGTGACAAGCTCCTGCGCAAGCCGGTTGAATTCCTGGATTGCAGCCGCGTACCCCATCCGCTTCAGAGCATTGAGCCCGGCGCCTGTATTCATGGCCGCCCAGGTTTTTCCGACCCGCTCCATGATTTCGTAGGAAAAAACAACCGGTCTCTGCCGGGGATCATGGACCATGGTCCCTTTAACTTTGCCGTGCCCGTAATATTTCACAAGGCGGGATAAATCATGGCCAACGAGGACCTGAGCACCGGGCACCGCGATTTTCTCACCCCATTCAAACTCCACTTCCCCTGCCGGCGTAAATTTCACCCGGCCGATCTGATCCGGTCTGAAATCCATATATTCCGCGGTGTTCGGCGCGATTTTGACTGCGACTTTTTTCCCGGGCATCTGGTCCCACAATGCTTCATAAACAATTCCGGTCGAGCCCGCTTTGATCCGCCTCAGCAAAGTGATCCCCTGTTTTTTCAATTCATCCTGGCGGCTGTCATACACAACACGCGATTCGGAGCGGAGGGCCTGCAGGGCAAGCTTGATGGTATCCAGAGGATTGGAACTCTTGATCAGATCTTTGTTCTGAAAAAAATTAAAAAGAAGGCGTTTGAGCCGCAGGTAATCCTCATTGATATGATGGCCATTGTCCGCGTAGGCCAGAATGAACCCCAAAAGAATGAGCAAGTCTCTTCCTTCGGGCGATTTCATATGGTCCGGACCAAGGCTGTGAATCAGCATAAGTTTGAGCTGATTCGAGAGACGCAAAGTGTCCCAATGTTCCCGCGGATGAGTCTTGATTTCTTCTTCCGTCATAACATTACGGCCGGTTGTTCCCGCGGTGTCATA
>CAZKMJ010000040.1:0-3521 GCA_964553835.1 uncultured bacterium | reverse complement strand
GGCCAGGTGCCAGTCCAGGACCGTGATTTTTCCGGGCGCGCGCCAGACTTCGGGAAAACCCAGGTCTCGGTGATAAATTTTTTCCGCGTGCATGTCTTCAACAGCCCGCACCGCGTCATCGATCACATCAAGGGTGCGCCCCAGGGTCCCGATGTGCTGGAGGTCCTGCTCAATGGATTCTCCAAGCACCGGCTCCATCATGACAAAAGGCACTTCACGTCCAGCCCTAACCTCATCGCTGAATCTGGGGACATGCATCAAAAGGCCCGCGTTGGCCGGATCCAGGGACGCGACCCCTGAAAATTTTCCGGCCATAAATTTTGCGAGAATCTCAAGGTCCTTTCGGTTGACATTGCTGATATGCACGCCACCGATCAAATACTTGCTCAGCCGGCTGATTCCATTGATTTCTTTCATGATGGCAGTTTCGCGGCGCGCGAGGTCCGGGTCCATGTTGAACTTATAATAATAAAGCTTCCCGCCAACCATGCCTTTGAAAGTGATGGCCAGCCCGCTGTTGTAGACATACTCGAGATTGCTGACCTGATCGAGATGCGCCGCTTCAGGAAAACCGGATTCAGGCTTCGCGATGACAGCCGCGGCTTCCGGCGTTTCAACTTTGCGCTCCATGGCATCTTTGATACGCGCCTGCATACCGCTCAAACGTGCCAACAGTCCCTCAGCCCGATCCGAGCGCGGCCTGGGATGCGCACGGAACAGATCATTCTGGAACGCGATGACTTCTTTTAAAAGCGCCTGCTGGTCTTCACCATTTTTACCTATCCGATCTCCCAGCTTACTCATTTCCCCGGCCACTTCATCCAGGTCTTTAAAATTGACACGCATTTCTGACCGGCGGCTATCCAAAGATTGACCTCGCAACTCAGAGCGCTTAAAAGAGACAATTTTGCCGACCGGCGCCACTGTGATTTTGGGCGTTCCTTCCACAACCGGATCAAGGCCAGAGGTGCCCAGAAAATAACCGGTAGGCCGGGCAAGCTTTCGGTTGACCCGCAATATTTCACCCTCCCTGCTGATTTCAAAAATCTGGCCGCGCCTGAAGCCCGGATCTACGGATGATTTGCGCCTGTCAGAATCCGTGATGAAAGGGCGGTTCACAAGACGGTAGAGTTCCCGGGTTCCCGGGACCGACTTAAGTTCCAGATTCGCGTGGATTCCGCTTGAATTCTGCACCATGAGGCTGGCAAACCTTTCGCGATCATAAAACCATTGGCCGGGCAGCGGGTCGGCAAAATATCTTTTATAAAGGTGGTTCAATTGTAAATTGCGCGTGCCTGAATTTTTGATCTTCACTCCCTGCCGGTGGGCTTCCCAGCTCAGCCAGTTCAGGATAGTGCTCATCACGCCGCGGCCTTCATATTCAGGATGAAGCATTTCAACCGTGTACGGGTCATGTCCAAAAGGCTGGACATCACCAATTTCAAAATGGGTTCCTGTTCTCCTGACGTAAAAGGAACCTGTGTCCGTTGTTCCTACCCTCACGTAAATTGTAAAAGCATCTCTTTGACTGAACGGCATAAATGTCAGAATGACCGGCGGCTCGCCCTCTTTAACGTTGTTCAGCAGGACCTTTATTTTCCTCAGGTCCTCCGCCGGACGGCCCAAAAGCGGCTCGCTCAACTGGCGTTTAAAAAGTCCCACCCGGGCCTCGGAACGCTTCTCACTCAAGGCCTTGCGCATGAACCAATCCGGGTAACGGAAAATCTCAAGGAGGCTGAATCCCAGAGCGTTTGAATAAAACATCTCCTGCTTAGTCCGGCTCTGCCGTCCAAGCCATTTCCAGAATTCTTCTTCCTGCACCACAAGCTCCCAGCGCTTCCGCAGGATTTCCTTTTTGTCGCTGTACTGCCTCAAATTCCAGCCAAGCACTTCATCTTCGAATCCTCTTTTGCTTAACGCTTCAGACATGGAACCCTTGTATTCATACAGGAGCAGAGTCAGGTTCACGTACTGCTTAGCGTCTTCAACTTCAGACTCCAGCACACGGAACGGATTTTTCTTCCAGGATTTCCGGTCTGGGATTTCATAACCTTTTTTATGGTATTTCGCCCTGGCCAGGACCGGGTCCTTGCCGCCATTCGGGTCCGCGATCACACCTGGGTCCCATTTCTTATCCAGGCGCAAATTTTTCTCGCGGGAATCGCGCGTAACTGAAAAAGGGAAATGCTTAACGGGGAAATTGCTGTATAGTACGCCGTCCTCAGCCAGCCTCCTGTGCAAGAATTCCATCAAGGGTCCACGCCGGGGCTCATCCAGATACTGGAAAACCTGCCGGAAAAAGACGAAATCAGGGTGAATGTTCTGGCGCGCCAGGCGCTTGAGCGCGGCAGGATCGTTCAGGTCTTCGGTGATCAGGCGGATACGGGCATGTTTTTCAGCTTTCAAACGGTAACCGCGCGGGGTTTTCTCAAAGTATTCCCCCGCCGGAATCCCGGCGGCTATAGCGGCCTTAATATCAAGCGCGTCATAGTAAATCGTATTGGCCCGGAATTTTTCAGCCAGGGAATTTTTTCCGCCGCGGTCCAGGACCAAGATTTCCGCGTTCGTACTTTTAAGCTTTTCAGCAATCCTGAGAAATTCAACCGGCTCCTGGAAAAACCCGGGGCCGCCCGCCAGCACCTGGATTTTTCGGTCTTTGTTTTTTCCGGAAATACGCGCCTTGAATTCCTTTTCAAAATCTGCAGCATAATCCTGTTCCGAGGATTTCTTTTCTGAATACCTGCCAAACCGGCTCATCGACTGCCAGGCCGGGACAAAGAGTTTCAACAGGCGGTCCGCGGGAGTGTCCGGATCAAGACCGGTGAGCTGCGCCGCCCAGGTGGAAGGGTCCGGTCCAAGTATGACCGCGATTTCGTCCCAATAAGTGCGCGCTATGTTCCGGAGCGTGATTTTTTCAACATCCGACTGATTGCTTGAAAGCAGCTGATAACGGCGCGCCAGCTCATCCGGAATGGAATCGCGGAAAGCACGCAGAACTTCCTCCGCCTTTTCGACATTCCTGTCAAAAGCCGAAAGAGAGCGCGCTTCAGAACGGAAACGCGGATTGCCTTCCTGGTAAATAAGCAGAGTGGCGTCCTGAACCCGCCAGGCGTAAGGGCCTTTCAAGTTGGCCGCAACGTCTTTCTGAATGCTTTCGATCAGGCCGCGAAGGTCGCCTCCGGACGCTGTTATAGGAAGAGGGCTCCAATAAGCCTTTTCATCACGCATGACCCGGATATTGTTAAACTCACGAGCGTCATCACGAATCATATCTTCAATGGCCTGCTGAATACCCCTAAGATCTTCACGCCGGCCCGAACGTTTTTCTCTTTTCCGGAAATCACCAAGACTTTCCCGGATTTTCTGAAGGTCACGCCTTGGATTGTGCGCAAAACCAAATGAATTTCCGATTTTAATCTGACTACCGCCGTAAACCGTCGTGTTCGCCTCCCTTGCCGCCAACTCTTTTTCAAAATCATCCGCAATTCCAGTACCCCAGATAAAGTCGGCAGTTGTGAAAG
>CAZKMJ010000039.1:0-14505 GCA_964553835.1 uncultured bacterium | reverse complement strand
GTTCCGTTGATTGACAAGGAAGGGGACAAATACAGGATGATTTACGCGGTCAAGGACTCGATCGGCCGCGTGAAATCGTTTTTCGGAAATTTTGGCATGATCCTGCGCGCGTATGTTTATATCCGCACGCTTGGGCTGGACGGCCTGAAACAGGTCAGTGAAGATGCCATCCTGAACGCCAATTACCTGAAAGAGAAACTGAAGGGCATTTTCCAGGTCGCGGTAGACGAGCCGTGCATGCATGAATTCGTACTGACGTTGAAAGACGCCAAGTCCAAGGACATTCATTCTGGAGACGTTGGCAAGCGTTTGCTTGATTATGGCATCCACGCGCCCACAGTCCATTTCCCGCTGGTGGTGGAAGAAGCGCTCATGGTTGAGCCCACGGAATCTGAGACCAAAGAAACCCTGGACCGTTTTATCAAGTGCATGGCTGAGATTGCCCAGGAAATTCAGAATGATCCGGACAAAGTGCGCAACGCGCCTCACACGCTGCCCATCCAGCGTCCGGATGAAGTGCTGGCGGCCCGCAAGCCCATTCTTTCCTACAAGGACCAGGTAAGGGAGAAAATCCTCGAGTCGGAAGGCATTTCCCGCTAAATGAAGACCTGGAGGGAGCTGCCGGTCATTAGCGCTCCTATGCCTTATCAGATGGCGCTGGATGAAGTCCTGTTCCGTGGCATGGAAAGCGCTGAAAATCCTGCAGCGCCCGTTTTTCGCTTCTTTTTTTCCTCTGAACCCTGGGTCACGACTGGCTATTTTGAGGACTTTAAGGATTTTCCAAAATCCGGCAATGTATGCAGGCGTTTGACAGGCGGTGGGCGTGTTGAGCATGGGCAGGACCTGATTTTTTCCATTGTCGCGGCCAAGGAACATGATGAGTCTTTTGGCTCGGTCAAAGACAGCTATCACAAGATCCACCAGGCCGTGAAGCGGGCGCTGGAAAATCTGGGCCACAAAATCCATTTTTACACCGAAGCCTCTGACCGCCCGGGCGGCCCGG
Organism: uncultured bacterium; assembly: GCA_964553835.1. GTDB lineage: Bacteria > Omnitrophota > Omnitrophia > Omnitrophales > Aquincolibacteriaceae > CAYLPP01. The sequence goes on along the minus strand of CAZKMJ010000039.1, from coordinate 13,502 downwards.
AATGTTTTGTTTATCCGATTGAAAGCGACCTGGGCATGGACCGCAAGAAAGTCGCGGGTGGTGCGCAGAAACGTTCCAGTGGCGTGCTGCTGCATGAAGAGTCTGTGCAATTGCGTGACGGCATGGACGCCTGGCAGCTCATGGATGCGCTGCGGGTATCGCTGCAGGAAATTTTTGAAGTGACGATTGTGACTGAAAATTTGAACCCCGAACAGACCGCACTGGCGCGGAAACTGTCCAAGGACGGCTATGAGCCGGGAAATTACCGGGCCGCGGCCCTGGCAGGAGAGAAAGCGTGAAAGAACTCGAAAGTTTTTTGAGTAAAATCGAAAAGGTCATGGAGGAAAATGACCAGTACAAATTTGAGGCCTACAGCTTTGTCATGGCCGCGCTCCATCATACGGTTTCCAAACTGCCCAAGGCCCGGCATATCACAGGCCAGGAACTGCTGCAGGGCATCCGCGAATACGCGCTTGAGCAGTTTGGCCCCATGACCCGCACAGTCCTGAATTACTGGGGCATCATGAAGACCGTCGATTTCGGAAAGATCGTGTTCGCTCTGGTTGAAGTGGGCATTCTGCGCAAGCAGCCCGAAGACAAAATCGAGGATTTCCAGGACGTCTACGACTTTAAAGAGGCATTTGACCGCGGGTATAAGATAAAGGACGAGTGAGTCCTATGCCTGATCCATTAAACGAAATTCTCGCGAAGCTAAATCCTGCGCAAAAAGAAGCTGTGTCGTGGCCCGCAACCAAGCCCTTGCTTATCCTCGCGGGCGCGGGCAGCGGCAAGACGCGAATCCTGACTTCCCGTATTGCCTGGCTTATCCTTCACGGTGTCCGCGGTTTTAATATCCTCGGGGTGACTTTCACCAACAAGGCTGCGCAGGAAATGAAGTCCCGTGTGCAGAAACTCACAAGCGAGGACGTCTGGGTCAGTACTTTCCATTCCACATGCCTGCGCATTCTGCGCATGGATGGGCCCCGCATAGGGCTCGATAAAAATTTCACGATTTATGACGACCAGGACCAACTGGTGCTGATCAAGGAATCCATCAAGGAACTTCAGCTGGACGAAAAGCAGATGAACCCCAAGGGTGTGCGTGAGCGTATCAGCCGCGCCAAGGACCTGCTCATGACGCCTGCGCAGTACGCGGAGCATTCTCACGACCTTTATGAAGAGGGCGTTTCCAAAATCTACAAACTCTACGAAGAAAAAATGCAGAAGCTCAAAGCATGTGACTTCGGAGATTTGATTGCCAAGACCGTCATGCTTTTTGACCGGGTGCCGGATGTGCTGCGGACCTGGCAGGACCGCTTTCAGCATATCCTGATCGATGAATATCAAGACACCAACCACGCCCAGTACCGTTTTATCAAGCTGCTGGCCAGCGCGCGCAGGCAGATCACTGTTGTGGGTGATCCGGACCAGTCTATTTACGCGTGGCGGGGCGCGGACATTCGCAATATTCTGAATTTTGAGAACGATTATCCGGAATGCGGCATCATCCGCATGGAACAGAATTACCGTTCCGGGCCCGTGATTTTGCACGCTGCCAATGAGTTGATCAAGCGCAACCAGATGCGCAAACCCAAGGAGCTTTGGTGCGAGCGCAAGGAAGGCGAAAAGATAGGTGTGTACGAGGCTTACGACGAAAAACAGGAGGCCATGTATGTGGTCAGCCAGGTCATGCAAAATGTGAATGAGGGCAAGACTTTGGCTGACCAGGTGGTGTTTTACCGCGTGCACGCGCAGTCGCGTGTTATCGAAGACATGCTTCGCCGGGCCAAAGTTCCTTACAAGATCGTGGGCGGTACCCGTTTCTATGACCGCAAGGAAATCAAGGATCTGGTTGCCTACCTCCGGGTGCTGGCTAATCCGGCTGATGACGTGAGTTTGAAGCGGATTTTGAATGTTCCGGCGCGCGGTATCGGCAAAAAAGCCATGGAAACGCTGGAGAACGCGGTGCGTGTGACCCAGAAGAGTTTTGATGAAGTGCTTTGCGGTGCCACATCGCTGGACTTGCCGCCCAAAACGCAAAAATCTATTGCGGCTTTTTGTTCACTCCTGCAGAAACTGCGCAAGCGCAAGGACGAACTGACACTCGATCAGCTGCTCGAGGAAATTCTGGAAAAGACCGGCTATATCGTAGAGCTTGAAGCTGAAAAAACAACGGAAGCCCAGGCGCGTATTGAGAATATCGAAGAATTTTTCAGCGTGATTGAGGACTTTTACGAGAATACTTCGATCGAAAAAGGTGCATCGCCGCTGGAAACATTTCTGGAATCCATTTCTTTGGTCACGGACCTGGACAAATGGGACGCCGGTACGAATGTGCTGACCATGATGAGTTTCCACACCGCCAAGGGACTTGAGTTTCCGATTGTTTATATGGTGGGTATGGAAGAGGGGATTTTCCCGCATGTAAATTCCTATACCGACACCGCGGACGAGCTGGAAGAAGAGCGGCGTCTTTGTTATGTTGGAATCACGCGAGCTAAAGACAAATTGCACTTGTGTTATGCCCGCCAGCGGCGCCTTTATGGCGGCATGCAGCAGAACCTTCCATCGCGGTTTTTGGCTGAAATTCCGTCAGAATTATACGAATCCAAATCCGTTGATTTTTCCTCCCAGGATGACCCTGCGTCTGATAATGACATCGACATCGATATGGATGAAGATGAAATCAGGCGTCGTATCCTCTTTGATTAAAGCCACTTAGAACAATCCTTCCTATAGACTTTGTTTTTTAGCCATTTTCAGTGTATATTTTATAGTCATTTTAAATGTTTTTAAAAAGGGGGTGTCTGTAGAGGGAAAAAAGGGGGCAATGTGGTACCTTTTAAATATAAAAAAATGAAGTACTTATGATCACTACAAAAGACGGCAAAAAAATACTGAGAATACTGTCTCTGGCGACATTGGTGTGTTTTGTCACGACCAACACGCTATGGGGTGCGCCTGAAGCCGGCCTGAGTATCTTACAGACCAAGGAAACTCCCGGATTTCTCCAGGTTGAAATTCCCAAAGAACTCGCCTCAATCGAGGAAGTTTACGAAGCCCCTCCCAAACCCGATCCGCGCCTCGTGCTGCACGTGCAGAACATCCACGGCAACTATGAAGCGCAGATGCAGATCAAGAAACTGCTCGACTACCTCTACAAGAAATATTCCTTCAAACTCCTGTTCGTTGAAGGTGCGATTGACAATCTCGACCCCGGCTACCTGAAACTTTTCCCTGAAGAAGAACGCAATCAGAAACTGGCCGACTATCTGGCGCGCCGCGGGGAATTGACCGGTATCGAGGCCTATCTCATGGAGGGGCCGCAGGACGTCAAGGCTGTCGGTATTGAAGAGCCTGAGCTTTACCGAAAGAACTATGACGCTTTCAAAAAAGTCACCGGGCAAAAACAGGAAATCGACACCTTCCTGAACCGCTTTGAGGAAAAGCTCGAACTTCTTTCCTCCCGCATATTTTCAAACGAAGCCCGCAGGCTGGCAGGGGAATGGAAAAAATTCCAGGCAGGCCAGCGTGATTTCCTGCCATTTGTGCGCCGCCTGTCGCAGGACGCGCGCAAGATCATCGGACTGGATCTTGAAAGCCTTTTTGCCCAGGTCGAATGGCCGCAGATTACGCGCCTTCTGGTCATGCAGACCATGGAGGCTGACCTCAAGCCTGACCAGGCCCAACAGGAGAAAGCGAAGCTGCTGGAATTCCTGAAATCAAAACGTATATCCCCGGAAATTCTGACCGCCATTGAAAAGCTTGGCGAGAGAAGGATTACCATGACGCGCGAAAATTCGGAAGCCGCGCGCCTTGAAGACCTGCCGCGGTATCTGTTCGAACGCCTGGTTGCCGAAGCCGGGCCCCGCGGATTTTACTTTCACGACTATCCCGCGTTCAGCCTTTGGGCCGGTTACCTCATTCTGCAAAGCGAGCTCGATTCGAAAGCGCTGTTCGATGAAATTGACCGGGTGTTTGAAAAAACGCTCGATCAGCTGACCGTAACAGAACGGGAAAAGAACCTGATGGAGCTTTACCGTGATGAGCGCCTGCTTAGCAAACTGCTGCATCTGGAACTGACCCGCAAAGAATGGGAGCGGCTCTCTTACCGCAAAGAATGGAACCATCCTGCGGCCATCCTCAACCGTCTTAAAAAAATCGGCCAGGAATATTCCGCCGGAAATAAAAAAGGGGACAGCCGCGAAGTTTCCGGGGAAATCATGGGGATGGAAGAGTTTGAAGAAAACGGTAAATACCCCATGGAAGGCCTGTTTAACACGGCTATGGACTTTTACGAGTTCGCGCGTCAGCGCGAGGCGGTATTCATCAACACCATCAAGAAAGAAATGACGAATGAAAAGACTGAAAAGGCCGTGCTCGTGACCGGCGGTTTCCACACCCAGGGAATTATGGAAATGTTCCGGGAGGATGCGATCAACTACAGCGTGCTCATGCCGCGGCTGGCTGGCGCGGAGCTGAACACTGAAAATTATTTTTCGAACATGATGGAGAGCCGCAAAACCATGTTCGACATCGCAGGCCTTGAAGCGGTCATCCGGCTCCAGGCTGCCATCCGCCGCAATGAGCAGGGCGCAGATGAGGCGTACGAAATTCAGACCCTGCTGGAAGGCTACGCGAAATTCACAGGTTCAAAGACTGCTGAAGACCTGGAGAAGCTGCTCCGGTTTTTCAATGACGGCCTTTTCTCATCGGACCGTGGCGTTCAGCTTCAGCCGTTTTATGACGCGCAGAACAAACCCTACGGCGTTAGGATTCTGATCAAAAATGAACCTCTTCAGAAAATGGGGAAGGATAAGAAGGCGAGGGATGTGGTTATTCCCATCCGGACTTTCACGGAGCAGGGGCGCAGTGAAATCAGGCTGGCAGACCACGCCGAGCTTATGGACCCTTCACAGACTTCCAGAGCCAAAGTACTTCCCGCAATACAGAAACCTGAAAGCAAAATCGTTCCGCCCGCGGGACTTTCACCTATCGCAGTTGTTCCTGCTTCTGGTGGCGGGCAAAGCATGGGCCGCAATGAAATTGGTGATTTTCCGCTCGCGCAGCTGCTTGAAGGTAAAAGTCTTGCGCAGCTGACTGTGCCGCAGCCCCAGCGTTCTGAGTTTCGCGCATTGCTTAGATGGGCATGGCGTAACCGGATCGCGTTAACTTTGTCGGCCGCGGTTTTGACCGGCGGCGGCGCGTTGCTTTATGTTGCTTTGAAAAGCGGTCCTGAAATTAAGCAAATTCAGACAGGCGTGGATCCTGTTCCGCTTGCCATGACTGATAAACAAAGCGCAGCCTGGCAAAAAGTTTTTGACCGTTTGATAAACGGAATGAAAGTCGAAGATGTCAGGTTTATCGAGCAAAACCGGGTGTTTTTGATACGCGAACTGGTCCTCGCCCTGCTGCTTCCCTCGTCCGATCTTGATTATGAGGATTATGCTGAGGCGGCCTCGGTGCTTTCGCCTGAATACAAGGATTTGATCGTGCAAGCTTTCGTAAAAATTCAGGGGCCTGAATCGCGTCAGCGGGCATTTGAGAATTTGAACGCAAAATTCCTGGCCCCGGCTGGCGTCTTCATCCTGCTTTCTCCCTCCGGTAAATTGACCCTGCACCAGGCCCAGCAGCTTTCAGATCTGGAAGTGCTGGAGATGGACGGCGTCAAAGTCTGGCGAATTTACGGGTCCTCAGGTGTGGACGATGGAATCCGGATGCTGGGTTTCAGGCCTGGGGAAACGCCGATTGGATTTATCAACCGGGTCAACATTGGAAAAAACGCGAAAATTTATTACGAGAGCATTAATAAAAAAGGTGATTTCGCGCAAAGTCCCATAGTTGATTATTTAAGGACTTCTATTGAACTGCTCAAAAAAGATGCCGCCGGTAAAAGCGAAAGTGAGATCGCCGCAATCCTGACAAGGGGTATTGTTGATAACGAAACTCTTCATGCCTATGAAAATGCAAAAGGCATTGAGCAAGGCGCGAATTTCGAAGAGCGCTCCAATTACAATCAGATCGCCGGCAGCACCACGCCCTTTTTTGAAATTGCCCAGCTGGCTTCGATGGCAATCACGCCGGGTCAGTATGGTGTCCAGGCCGCCAGGCCGCTTGATGCGATTTACGAGGAAGCTAAAAAAAGAGGGCTGATCACCCCTGCCCGGGAAACTGCCGGTACTGTTGCGGACTCGATCAAAGCAAAGGGTGTCGAGGCCAGCCTGCCTGTTCTGGCGGAGCGTTTGCAGGCGTTCGCGGCTGTTGACGTTTCAAGGCGTGATGAATTGATCCAGGTATTCAGAGATGTAGCAAAAAATAATGTCAAAACACCGCTTCCGGCGCTGATGGCTGATGTCAAGGTTGCGACGCCCCTCCGGAATCAGGCGCTTGTCATGATCAAGCTGCAGCTTGATCAATTGATCAGCAAGGAAGCAAAAGCTGTATCACAAGAATACTTTGATATGATCAAAAGCCGGACATTCTGGAGGTCGCAATTACTTGGCAGCGACCTTTTTTCCGACGCCTACGATATTTACCTGCAGCCGGCTATTGAACAGGCGGAAAAAGAAATAACGGTGCAGACCGACGAAGACCGCTACAAAGTACTCATGCGGGTCTTTGAAATTGTGGTTTCGTCCCGCTCTGAACGCCGTATTCTTGGCGTTGCTGGAACCGGAGTGGAGGAGAGGGCGGCGGAACTTTATCAGGAATTGATCGCGGGCAGCAGGGCGCTTTCAGAAATCATCTCAAGCATTGAGCTTGACCCTTCAAAGACGGATGAAAATCAGATTGGCGGGTTTTTTATTGATAAGAACGGTGCCCGGCTCCAACGCAATGACAAGGATGTTCGTTTTAGAATTGAGCGGGACCCGCAGGATCCTGGAACCATTCTTACCTTCCGAAGCGATGGTATTCCCGGCTACTCCGCGGAACTGGTGAGGATGATGTTTCTCATGCTCATCCGGCAGGGATATAAACGGGTCCAGGTCCGCAGCATTATCGCGCCTGGAGATCCCAGTCTTCCGCCTGGTCGGACAAACAGCGTGAATTTCTGGGATGATTACATAAAAAAGTGGTCCAAAGATGACGCCGCCCCCTTTCCAGTCCCAACCGAGTCCGGGGAAAGTTTTTATATACCCTTGAACAGGCTGGATACTGGAAAACTTAATACTCCTGAAAAAATACAGGCCCGCTCTGAGTCGCGCTCGATTGTGCCCGATGCCGATTTGAAGATCATCTACATCAGCCAGATTACCGATCTTATCGGGAAACCGGGTTTTGATAAAAACAGCGCGCTTTATTTTGACGGTCTTCGGCAAGTTGTATCGGATTATCTGACCATGAGACGTGCTTCGACTCCTGGCGTGGCTGAGAACAAGGTCATTGAAAGTGCGTATCTGGATGAGCCGCGCAGGTGGGTGTCTGCCTTGATGAAGGGGATGAATATTTTTGAACCTGAAAGAGAGTTTAATACCAAGCTTGAAACTGAGCAGATTCCTCTCGAGGAGCAGGCCAGGATTTTCCTGCAGATTGTGAAAGAATACAGGCAGGGTGAGTATTTCAGCGCGGTGGATATGAGTAAAATGTTGAATATCCTGAAGCCATTTGCTGAAAGCCTGGAGCTCTATGACGCAAACCGAACGCGGCTGGATGCTTACGGGGATTTAATTTCCAACCTTCTCTCGCCTATTGGGGGTTTCATCGAATTTACCGCGAGCGAACCCGCCCTTTATGAGGAAACTGCCAGCATGGTGAGGAAAGTTTTTGTCGTTACGCATTTGAGAAAGCGAATGGAGGCCGACCCTTCATTTGAAAAGGTGCTGGAAGAAATTTTCAGAAAAGAGGCGCCGCGCTCCGAACTTCGCATTTCCGGGGCTGAGGAAAGCAGGTTCCTGATCAGCGGCGTGGTTGAGATGGTCACGGGTGCTGATTTCGCGCGCCGCAGGACTTCCGAGTTTCCCACTGTCAGTTTGGCTACTGTTAAATATCTGGATCTGCTTGCCGCGGGTGATCCCGGACAGGAAAAAGAACCTGCCCTGGAAAATGCTTATGTTAATGAGCCCCAGCGGAGTTTCAGAGCTTATCTTGCGGACAAGAAAGCTTTCACGCCTGACCTTGAATTTATGGACCAGGTTGAAAGTGGTATGGTGCCTTTGGAAGAAGTCTCTCGTATCGCCCTGGGCGCCATCCAGGAATACAATCCAGAATACTATTTTAAAGTTGAATATTCCGCAGGCGGGGAAAAGAACATCACTTCCGCAGTCAGTCTGGACAAGGTGCTGAAAATTCTCAAACCGCTCGCCAGCGGCCAGGAACCCATCGAGGAGGCGGCCCCGTCACGCTATAGAGCCTTGGCTGCCTACGGGGATTTGATGAGCAATCTTCTTTCAATTGGTCTGATGTTTGCAGAAGCGGCTGCAGGCTCACCTGAATTCACTCCTGAGGCTTCGGCTGCGATCCGCAAAGCTTTTGCTGTCGCTCATCTGGTTAAACTTCTGCATGGAAACCCTGCTTACGAAACCCAGTTGAGAGATACATTTGAAAGAGTGACAGGTGCGCGTTCGGAATTCCGTTCCAAGGTCCGTTTTGAATTCGACTGGGGCGGTACGGCTGGAGAGCCAAATGCCTATCTGGAAGAACGATACCTTGCTGTTAAGCGCGTTGCCGCGGCCATGGAGGGCGCGGGTATCCCTGGCTTGATTCAGGTCAGCCGGAAAAGTGCTGATACGGACACGGTACTGATCAAGTTTGAGGATATGCCGATGTCCATGTCTGAAGGATTTAAATTCGGAACAACGCAGTATCGTAATAAAGTTTTTGACCTGTTCATTTCCGTAGATTTGAAGTCTGGCGATAAACGGCTCGAGAAGCTGGCGGAAGGCATTGAAAGAGCCGCCCATTACTCGGGCGCACCGATCATTGATTTCATGATTTCCTGGACCATCACTGCGATTGTTCTTGGGCTGCTCGCGCCCTCCGCTGTGATCTTCCTTGCGGGGCTTGGGGTTGCAACTCCCATCGTGGGTACCTTGGTTAAAAAATACCAGGACAGGATTTTTGATGCTGTCCTCTCAAACGCGGTGCGGGATTTTACGAGTAAAAATAACGCGTCTTTACGATCTGAAGTTCGCACCGTGGAACTCCTCAGTTCCAAAGACCTGCAGGCTTTTGAGCTGATCAAAAGCCTTGGCGGGAAAGAAAAAAACCTTTTTGGGCATGTCACAAGCTTTGACAGCCTGCTTCAGATTATAGGGAAAGGCAAGCTTAAATCGCCCTGGAACCAGAGCGTCCTTGCTCTGGGGCTGGCATCAGTGCCTCTGAGCCTTTTCGCGGCGGCCCTTGTCTCTACATCAGCCCTTTCATTAATAGTGGGGGGCATCCTGGGTGTCCTTGGCACAATCTTCGCGGTTGTGGCCAGCGGTTTCAACAAGACCACAGGCCGGCTGGACATTCTTCCTTATCAGGGAAAAGGCCGTGCCCTGATTGTTTTTGATTCGACGGTCCAGGGAACGCGGGAACATCCGCTGCTTCCTTCCTGGTGGGAAACTCTGAAAATCCAGATTTATGGCATCAAGGCGGACCGTCATGCATTTTACGTTGTGCCGGCTGCTGACAAAAGGGAAGCGAAGGACCGGGCGAAGGGTGAAGCGCGTGACAAAGTACTTACATATGGAGAATTTGCCCGCAGTCTTTATCCGACGAAATTTGAAATTCTCAACTGTCTTGGCACATACCACGATGGGGAAATGAATTACCTTCCGGCATACCGCACGGATTTGTGGCAGCTGACGCCGGTCAATTCGGATTTTGAAATGCAATTGTCGTTTGCGGCCAATGATTCCACGGAAGAGTATGCCTGGCAGGATGAAAACCGCTTCCGGGACCTGCAAAGCATGGCGCTTTACCTTTCCACGGCATGGCCTGGACTGAAAGCAACGGCTTCCAGGGAAAAATTGAAGGATTTCAGGACCCGATACATTATTACTTTCGCCCCCGCGCCACGTTCGGAATCCCGCACTCGCCTTGACGAGAACGAAACCATAGTGGACGCGTTCGCCCGTGAACGTTTGGCGGATTCGGGAGTTTTCCGTCTGAGGCCAAATGAAAAGCGCAAAGGTGAACTGCTGAAAATACTGACGCAGCGATTCACAACCGCGGAAGATCGAGCTGCGGCCGACGCGGAATTCAAGGCTTTGAGGGCAAGGGAAGAGGGGTTTTCAGCTAAAAATCTGGAATACGTCAACTGGCTGGGATCCGACGATGAAGCGATTCAAGCGTTCATAACAAAAGTTCAAGCGGCGCTGCGTGCTATCCCGCGCGCGAAAATCAAGGCAAGGGACATGAAACCGGGAATGGTTATTTTTATTCCATGGAAGGCAGGTGATCAGCCCGGTCTTATGAGCTCGCTTGTCATTCTGGAAGAAATCCCTGAAGCTGAACGTTCGAAGAGTGCCGGAGAGTCTCATGGGGGTCTCTTCAAGGACTTTGACGTGACCGGACATTCCCAACTCTGGAATTCTGTCCCGCTTGCCAATCCTCTCTCCAACCGTTTTATCGCGGACAGGGGTGAAGAGGCATATGAATATTTTCCCAACCTTGATTTGAATGATGCTGTGCAGCAGTTGATCGTAGAGGCTGCGGCTGTGGACCGGCGATCCGAGTTACGCGGGGTTAGAAGTGAGCCGTTAGGGCGTTCTGAATCTCGCGCCGGCCTTTCGCGCTTTCCTGAGGAAACTCAGAAGCAGGCGGACTGGGTGGACTGGTACACCGGAATCATCGAGAACCGTAAAAAAGGAAAATATCATTTTGGCGAAAAAGAATTCTGGGATGAAATTGCTAAAACTACAATCTATCCTTCGACCGCCAATGAGGTCAAGAAGAAGCGCTCAGCAGCTGCTCTTCTGGTCCTGTTGCGTGTCCATTTGCTGCAAAGATTGTGGCAGGAGGCCTACGATTATCCGGCTGTGCGCAGGCAGATTGTCGAAGGTTTGCAAGCTGTAAGGACCGCTTATATCAATGGCATTGCTTACAATCTTCAGCAGGCGCAGGCAAGGGCGCTCGCTGCCTGGCCCCCGGCTGACCGCGCCAAAGCGGACGCCATCGTCCAGCTCCATGGTTTTTCACCAAGTGGTTACGCGGCCGGTTTCCAGAGTCACAGCGTTGTCGCCGGGCTTCAGCGTCAATTTTTGGGTAATTTTTCTCCGGACGGCCAGTGGTTCGCGGAACCGGATCATGAACTCCCCGAAGGCGGGATTCGTCTTGTTAACACGGCGCGCAGGGACGTGTCTTATCTTTTCAAGGGCGCCAAGCCCATAAGTCGGAATGACATTGTCTTTTCAGAAAACGGAGAATTACTTGCGGTTATAAGCGGGCAGCGGGTGTATTTCTGGAACACAGACGCCCGGTCTGAAGCCATACCAGCGCCTGCTTTTGATGTCAAAAATGTGGAACGCGTTGCTCTGTCGCGCGACGGCCGTCTTGCGGCCCTGCAGTATCAGGGCGGGCAGATCCGTGTCTGGGATTTTACAGGGAACAAGGAAGTTAACGTTGCTTACACTCCCAAGAAAGACGAAGTCCTGAACGCGGTTTTCGCTTTGCCCAATAAGCAGACCGGTCTGGGAACCCAGCGCCCGATTCCTGAAGGTAAAACAGAAGTCCGCATTGTGAATGCCGCGGCCAAAAATCATGTTCCTTTTGGTTACCTGAACGCCACTGTCAAAATTGATAACCTGATCGCAAAGCCCGCTTTTTCCTCCGATGGAAAACTTCTTGCCACCGCGCTTCGTACCGGTATTGAAGTTATTGATTTAAAGAACCGGGGAAGAGAATTTGCTTATTCCTCCGGTTCAGATCTTAGGGACTTGTCATTTTCTCCTGATGGGAAATTCCTCTGGTGGAGCAATGCAAGTGAAGGCACTCTGGAGGTTCTGGACCGGGATGGCGGCATTGTAATGACATTGGCAGGCCGAGAATTGAAAAAAGCGGGTGCTACTGCCGCGAACGTCGGGATGCATTTGATCGGGGTGGAGCAGACTGCCGCGATAGACGCGAACACTCTGAACAACACGAAGATCTACTGGACGACAGGCGGTTTAAATGTCCCGGCATTAAAAAATCTGGGTCAGCCCAAGCCGGAAGGCTTGAATCAGGAAGATTCGGATCGATTGAAATACCTGCTGGGTGAAAATATTTTTACGGTCGCGCCTACGCTTGAGCAAATCGAAGAGCGGATGGAAGAACGCTTAAAGGGCGCGGATTTTGGGGACGCGGTCAATATTATTCATCTGGGTGTGAAAGTCCGGCTGCTGATTCGTGACCAGAAGGCGGCTGCCAGAAAAAGATCTGAGTTCAGGGCTTTCACCGATACCCAGCTTTCAAAAGGTTTTGTTAATTATGCGAAAGCTTATGCACCGGACCGGATTGCGGTGCCTGAGGGAGAAGGGGCCATTCGCGACCAGGCCCGCGCCATTCTTGATTCAAGGGTTGATGATATCTGGACCGAAGCTGTTTTTGGCGTCAGCAATACAGACGCTATTTTGAGCGCCAGCGGGCAGATGCTTCGCAATATTTACATGCTTGTCCGGCTGCTGGAAATTTATGACAAAATAGTATCCAAGAGTGCTGCCGGTGTTGATGCGGCAGACGAAGTGGCGGCGGCGCTCCGCGAACTTGGAAAACAGGGGATCATTGGGGCCCTTCTTTTAAGCAAGTCCGACAGAGAGTTCCTGGATCGCGTAAAAAACCTGACCATTGCGGGCTATATGGAAGACGCATTTTGGAAGCTTGACGGGCTGGCCTCCCGGCGCCAGGAGCTCAAAGCTGCAGGCCTCGATGAAAAAATTCAGCCGGTCATGTCCCAGCAGTTTCCGGTTTTCCTTCTCTTCCTTGTTCTGGCTGGAGAAACAGATGGGTACATTACCTTTTACAACGACTTTCAGGTCCAGCCTGCCAATATCGATTATCTGTTTTCGAGCAAATTTACGGGCGCCGCGGGCCGGGTGCCGGCTCTAAGAGCGCTGCCTGAGGCTTACTATGGCATGTTCTTCCAGATCCCTCTTTGGCAGGTTATCAACACTTCCCGGAATTTTTATACGGTCGCTGACCGTTTTATTGAGGCGTTCAGCTACGATGGCAGTTATACCAATTACTGGCCCAAGGCCGGAGATCCCAAGAAAATACGGGAGACCATCAGTATTCTGAGGCGGGGACCCGGCCGTCCTGGAAGCAAATTTTTTAGAGGAGATGCCGCAAAACTTGACAATATTGGCGCTGCCGCAAGACGGTTTGAAACCGAATTCCGTGCCGCGACCCTGATGGGTGACTCCAGGTCAAAACTTTTGCGCATGCTCAAAGCTCTGCAGGATTTTGAAATCGCGGTGAACGGTGTCCGTTACTCAAACACAGCGCCCATTCACAGCATCACGAATATTCTTGCCATGCTTCAGAAACCAGTGGGCGGCGGCCCCAATCTGCTTAAAAACCCCGAGCTCAACCCTGCACAG
>CAZKMJ010000038.1:0-14624 GCA_964553835.1 uncultured bacterium | reverse complement strand
GGGATTTATGCGAGTCACCTGCCGGCACGGGGGTTAATGCGCCCAGCCGCGGCCCCAAGCCTTACAGCGGACCGCGTTACTGGCAAGCGGATTCGGGACGCGGTAATTGCAAAGCGCAAATTTGCGTAAACGACAAATATATGAACGATGGATCACATTCAAGATGAGGAGAATTCAAAAGATGTTTAATGGCAAGCATTCAGTTTTGTTGTTGATAGTGCTGCTGGCTATCACGGCCGTCTCCTGTCAAAAGAAACGAGAAACTTCAGCGGGAAAAGCTGCCCATGAAGAACCCGCGAGGCCTGAACATAAAAATCCTTTGCTCAATCTTGAGGTGAACGGTAAAGCCCAGGAAGAAATAGTGCCTGGAGATGCTTTGGTGATCGAAGCCCTCCTGATGCACCCAGACGCGCTTCGGCAGCGTGAATTGGTTCCGATCAAAATCAATAATTCAAATAAACCCTGGCAGGAACTTGTGAAGCTAAAAATTAAAAACGAGTCAGGCGCGGAGGAGTCTTGGCCGCTTGAATCCACCGTTGCTGACGATAAAGAAACGGAAACAACTCTGGACGCCGGTTTGGTTGAAAGTGTTGCGTGGGTTGTTTCTACGGAATCTCTCAAGCCCGGTGTTTATGAGCTTTGGACTGAACTCATGCCTTTCAAGGGTTCAGCTTGGAGGGAGGCAATCGCAAGCTCTAAGACGCGTTTGACGATTAAGGCTGCGGGTGAAGTCAAAGCACAGAAGCCGGTTGAAGTTGACCAGATTGTGACTCTTGCTGACTCGCTTGAAAAATCGGGCAAAAAAAAGGAAGCATTTCAGGCTTACAATCAGGCGATTGAAAAATATGAAAACATGGGCTTAGCGGAAATTCCTGAGGATTTGATGGCGCGCCGCAACCATCTAATGACCGAACTGGTGGATGCTGAGTCTCCGGAGATTGATCAAAGTATTCCGGGAAAAGAAATACAATTGCCGGCCTGGGCTGAAGAGCTTAAAAGAAAATCACAGGCTACGGGGCAATCCGCGGCCGGGAATGCGCCTTCTCCCGCGCAGCCCGTCCAGGCACCGAAAGTTGAAGGCGATTTAAAAATTACGTTGAGTTGGAATGAAGCGGTCGATGTTGATTTAAAAGTCGAAGACGCCGACGGTGTTAAATATAAACCGGACCAGGAAGCAGAAAAAGGGCCGGGCAGCGAATCCATTGTTATCACGTCTGAAAAACAAGCCGGGCGGAATTATTACTTTGGCGCATCATTGATCGGTGCCATGGGCAGCAAGGGCTCTGTGAAGATGATTTTAAATGTGCCGGGTAAACAGCAGGCGGAACTTAGCGCGGACCTGGCTTATGACGGCAGCCATCAGTTCTGGGTGGCTTTTTCAGTCAATACTTCCAGCTGGGAAGTAAAAGAAATCAACAAGTTTGATACCTCTATCCAAAATTACAGAAAAAAGGAGTCTTAAAATGAAAGCAAAGCGTTTGTTTTTATTGTTGATGGCTCTACTTGTTTTTCCGGCTATTGCGCGCGCCCAGGAAGCACAGACAGAAATCGTGTTTGATGCTTCCCGCAGCATGAACGAAATGCTGCAGGGAAAGGTCAAGCTTGATGAAGCTAAAAAGGCGCTGAGCACGGTTGTCGGCCAGATCAGCCCGGACTCCAATGTCGGGCTCCGTATTTTTGGAAAAAATCCGGTGCAAAACAATGTGCGCGAGTCCTGCCTGGATTCCCGGCTTGTGGTGCCGATCCAGCCGTTTAACAAGCAGATCATGCTGGATGAAGTGGTCGGTATTGCGGCCAATGGTCAGACTGCCCTGGGGTATTCTCTCAAGCTCGCGGGACAGGATTTTTCGCCTGCTCCGGAAGTTAAAAAGACCATCATCCTGATCAGCGATGGTGAAGAGAGCTGCGGGATGGACCCCGTCAATGTGATTGGGGACTTCAAGGCGCGCGGTATTAATTTTGTGGTGCACGCGATCGGGTTTGCGGCGGACGCCAAAACCCAGGCGCAATTAAAACAAATTACAAATATGACCGGCGGGACTTATCAGGATGCCCAGAACGCCGGTGAGCTTGTGAAATCAATTCAGAAAGTCGCCGTTCAGGAAAATATCATTGAAAAACCTGTCGCGCCAGTGACGACAACGGTAATGGATGCCGGGACTCCTAAAAAAGAAGAACCTGCCGCACCTCCCGCGCCTGAAGAGCTGCTTTTACGCGCCGGCCGGGAAACCGGAGAAAACCTGCTTGCCGCGACCGCGGGCACCAAAATTATTACCGCGACCAATGAAGAGCTGGCTTATATGATTGACGGTGCTGAAGACGCGATCGCGTTGTCCGAAGGTGACTCGGCTGTTTTCACGTTTAAGGACCAGCAGGCTGTGCTGCTTGAAAGTTTCGCAATTCCTGTTCTTGAGGAAAACGGCGGCAACGTGGGCGAGCTTGTCCTGAGCGGTTCGGTCAGCGATCCGAACGCGGGTTTCTTTCCTATCGCCAAGATCCAGCCGCAGAACAAGGTGGATTTTAAAAATATCAATCAACGGTTTAAGATCGAACCTCCGGTTGCGATTAAATACCTTAAAATCCAGTCCGGCAAGTCGGCTGACGGCGCAAACACAGCGTGGAGCCGGGAGTGGAAGGTGTATGGAAAATATTTGAGTGAATCGGAGCTGGCGGAGAAGTTAAAGGGACAAAAGGCCAGGGAAAGGAACCTGCTCGCCAAAGAGGCCGGCGGCAGGCTGATTGCTTCAAGCGATCCCAGTTTTGATCGTTTAATTGATGCCAGCGGCGAACAAGCCGGAGACTCTGCTTTTCTTGAAGCGGATCAGGAGGCTGTTTTTGGTTTCAACGGCGACAAGACCGCGCTGATTTCCGCCATTGAAATTCCGATCTTTCAAGCTTCGCAATACAACTGCAGGACTTTTGAATTCTACGTTTCGGAAACGAGTCCCGCGGATAATTTTTCTCCTGTTGGTACGTTTAAAACACAGAATATGGCCATTGCTGGAAATACCTATCAGGCATTCAAATTTCCGGCTCCGGTCAAGGCCAAATACCTCAAAATGAAGTTGATTGATGGCCATGACGGATCCAGCTGTGAGCTTGCGGAAGTCCGCGTCAGCGGTATTTTTGAAGAAGAATCGGGCGGTGTTACTCCGGCAGCTGCCACATCTGCGCCGGCGGAAGCGGTTGCAGCTCCCGTCGCAGAAACGAAAGTAGAAGCTCCTGTTGAAGAGCGGAAACAGGAAAATCCTGCGAAAGAGGAAAAACCAGCAGCGTCAGATGATTTTTATAAAGACTTTAAAACGGCGGGTGAATCATGAAAACGATAAATTTTTTTATCGCTTTAATGCTTATTTCACATCAGGCTTTCGCGGATGTTCATACTCGTTCGCAGGTCCTGGTAGCGGGTGAAACGCAGACCTGGCTGTCAGGGCAGAAGAAAAGGGTGGAGGCAAAAGCTCCCATGCTTGGGCAGATTGTCATCATCACCCGTGTGGACCGCGGCGTTGAATGGATATTGCTCCCGGCCAAAAAAGTGTACCAGGAGAAAGCGATCGCGCTTCCTTACATCGAGGACGACAAGAATGCGAAGGGAGAAGGCGCGGACATTGGTGATTACATGCCCAAAACTGATGAAGAAGGCTTGAAAAAGGAATGCGTTCCTGAGATATTGCGGCTCCCCAACACCCGGAAAATCGCGGGATTTGATACTACAGGTTTCACCATCCGCTGCGGGAATGAAAAAGCGCCTGGAAATATATGGATGGCGCCGCCCGTGGGCATGCTGGCGGAAGTAGAAAAGCAGGACAAGGCTTACAATCATGAGCATGCCATGTCCTTGTTTTCAAAGTATCCATCTCCGGAAAGAGAAGAATTTGTGACGGCCATTGAAAATCTGGGTGATCTCGCGAAGAAATTTGTCGGGGAACGTATGGCTCCCGGCACCCAGTTTCCCCGCGGAGTACTCATGGCCATGGAAGGAAAGGGGCAGAAAATTTTTGAAATCAAGGAAATCCAGTCCAATCCTGTGGATCCCGGGCTTTTTGAAGTGCCAGCCGATTACCGCCGGGTCTCCAATATTGCCCAGGCGGTGATTGATGAAGGTCTCAAGAATCTGGAGGGGGTCGCCAAAGTCGCGGAATCGTTCAAGAAATTTCTCGAGGAGTCGGGTCTGGCAGGTATGGCTCAGCGGGCCCAGAAGGCCTTTGAGCAGTACTCTCAAAACCGCACTTGAAAATCCCCCGTAAAATCAATATAACGGGGTATGCCTCTCAAATGGAAGTCCCTGCTATCCCGGCGTTTGCGGCTTTTTCTGCTGTTTCCAGCGCTTGCGGTCCTTTTTTTTGGCCTCAGCTTTTTCCGGCTGGTTGATTTTCACGAAGAGGATACGCTTGATTTCCGTTTCCGGCTACGCGGGGTTCAGGCGGCCCATCCGGCCATTACCATTGTGGTGGTGGACGACGATAGCCTGAAGGCCTTTGGCCAGTGGCCCTGGCCGCGCAGCATCCACGCGGCATTCCTGGGGGTTCTCCTCCGGTACAAGCCCCAGATGGTTTTCTTCGATATGCTTTTCACGGAAGATGGCCCCAAGCCTGAGGACGACGAACTGTTCGCGCGCGCCGTTAAAAAGTCAGGCAATGTCATTCTGCCATTTTTTTACCGGTCCCTGGATCCTTTCGAAGTCCAGTTCCCGACGCCTCTACTGCTGCAGAGCATTAAAAAGACGGCGTTTGTCAACGCGCTTGAAGACCATGACGGTCATATCCGCCGCACCCAGCTTTTTATCAACACGCCCAAAGGGATTTTTTATTCGCCTTCCGCGGTCATGGCCGCGGCCTTTCAGAAAATCCCGGTGTCACGTGAAAAGCTCCCATCGGGAATGCACCAGAACATCTGGATTAATTTTCCGGGCACTCTGGATTCATTCCGTGTGGTTTCCTACGGCGAAGTTATTTCGCTGACCGACAGCGAAAAGGATGCGGCCCGGCTGACGGATCTTTTCAAGGATCGTCTGGTCATGGTTGGCCATATGGCCACAGGCACGACTGATCTGAAAGCGACTTCATTTTCCACCCGCACTCCCGGCATTGTGGTACACGCCAGTACTTTGCACACACTCCTGGTTAAAAAGCACCTGCGCGAAATGCCGGACTTCTGGCAGCTCATACTCCTGCTCTTCCTGGCGTGCTTCTGTGCTTTTCTTTTCAAGAAAATTTCTCCGGCGGTCGGTTTTGGGGCCATGGTTGCGATCCAGCTGATTTATTTTGGTTTGAATACGGTCCTTTTCATAACCCAGTACTGGATTTTTCCGCTTGTCGTTCCTTTGACCCTGATAGCAGTCGTTTACATTGCCAGCCTTTTTTCCAAGTACGCTGAGATTTACCTTCAAAAGCAAATGTCAGAACGTGAACTGTCCATGGCTGCCAGCATTCAGGCGCAGTTCCTGCCGCAAGCCAGGCCGAAATCGGACCTGCTTGAAATCGCGTTTGAGACGCGGTTTACCAAAACGGTGGGCGGCGATCTTTATGACTGGGTAGAGCTGGGAGACGACAAGCTGGGTTTTTGTGTGGGCGATGTTTCAGGCAAAGGCATGCCCGCCGCTATTTACATGGCCAAAAGTATGAGCGATTTCCGCAGCATTAGCAAGAAAGACCGTGCCGCGGGTGAAGTCTGCTCCGAGATGAACCGCATTCTCATAGACAATCCCGCGTCCGGCATGTTCCTGACTCTTTTATACGCGGTAGTCGATCCGAGAAAAAAGAAATTATTTTATGCTTCAGCAGGCCATGAGTTCGCGCTTTTCTTCCACAAAAAATCCGGAAAGGCCGAAATCCTGAAGGGTGCGCAGGGTATGCCGCTTGGCATGTTCGAGTCCGAATATGAAACTTGTGAAGCGGATTTTGAGCCGGGTGACGCCATGGTGCTTTACAGTGACGGCGTCAAAGAATTACGTAATGCCAAGGGGCAGGAATATGGCGTGGACAATCTGCTGAAGCGTTTTGAAGAAGCTTCGCTTCGCGGCATGAATGGCGAAGAAATTGTCCGGGCCATGTTTATGAGCATGCAGAAACACCAGGGGAGCCTTGCGGCGCATGACGACCGCACCCTGCTTTGCGTGCGTTTTTTGCAGGCGTAATATGGCACGCAGAAGACGGCGCAGGCGCAGGTCTCGTTCCCGGGGAAGAAAACGGCTGAAATTCCAGGCAAAACCGCTTTTTATTATTGGTTTGGTCATACTTGTTGGCGCTTTCATCTGGACCCAGATTTCTTTCAAGGAATTCAAAAAAACCCACGCTCTTAAAAGACCGCGCAAGCCCATTCAGGAGGCTTTTTCCAAACCCCCTGCGCGTTCGCAAGGTAAAGGCGCTAAGATTGTTTTTGTCATCGATGACATGGGGCATACCACCGAACATCTTGCCGAGCTGGACCGTTTGGGCAACCGGGTGACTTATTCCATCTTGCCATTTCTGAAGCATAGCCAGTTTTTTGAGGAATACAGCCGTAACACGGGCGCGGAAGTCATTCTGCACCTGCCCATGGAAAGTGTCAGTGGTACCATTCCCGGTCCTGGCCTCATTACATCCAGCATGAGTGATCAGGCGGTTTCCGAGCTCATTAAGCGGGAGCTGGATTCTCTGCCAATGGTCAAGGGTGCCAACAATCATATGGGCTCCAAAGGTACATCGGATCCGCGTATGATGAAACTTGTGCTGGCCGAATTCAAGCGCAGGCGCCTGTTTTTTCTGGACAGCTTTACCACCTCCCAGTCGGTGGTCCGCGATACGGCGGTGGCAATGGGAGTGCCAGTGCTCAAGCGGGACGTGTTTCTGGATAATGTGGATGAAAAAAGCAAAATCCGGGAACAGGTCGATCTTCTGGCTTCCGTAGCGCGGCTGCGGGGTTATGCCGTGGGGATCGGGCACTATCGACAGAACACCCTCCAGGTCCTGGCCGAGGAAATTCCACGCCTGAGGAAACAGGGCTATGACATTATTTCCCTTGGGGAAATGCTCCGGCTCCGGCATAAATAGCTGTTACAAAATGTCCCACTCGTAGCAACTTTTCCCACCTTTTCCAGGCTTATTTCAAGGAAGAAATTGGCATGCCTCCTGCATTTATTCAGGTGTAAGTAGATAATTAATTAAGGAGGACAATACCATGAATCTCATCAGACAAAATTCTATCTGGGAACCCTTCTCTTTGATTGAAGGCTTGAGCCGTGAGTCTTTCTTTTCTCCTGCTGTGGATGTGCATGAGGAAGACAAGCAGTACATCGTCAAGGCCGACCTTCCAGGTATCAATAAGGATCATCTGGATGTTTCGGTTAGTGACAATGTCCTGACCATCCGCGGTGAACGCAAGGAAGAAAGACAGCTTAAAACCAAAGGAAGCTGGCATAGTGAACGGTGGTATGGCAGTTTCAGCCGCTCGATTGAATTGCCCGCGGAAGCTGATGTTTCAAGCATCAAGGCTTCTTTTAGCGAGGGCGTTCTGGAGCTGACCATTCCCAAAACTGAGAATGCCAGACCTAAGCAAATCAAAGTAGAAGTGAAATAAAAACCCGGCCCCGGCCCAGGCAGGCCGGGGCTGCTTTTCACGCATTAATCCCTGTAAAAAAAGCGCGGATTCCTGTACAATGCCCGCATGCCAAAGAAAACTGCGAGAAAGAAAAAAGAGACCGGCCCGGACGGGCTTGTTTTCCGTGAAAAGCGCCTGATTGAGTTCAATCTGCGCCCCAAACATCCCAAACCGATTCCGGGGCACAAGGCCACTTTGCCCGGCCCTCCCGGATGGCAATACAAAGAAAACCCCGGCGCCTGACGCCGCTGCTTTGAAGAAATCCCCACTACTTTCTATATTTCTCATCGTTCTGGTGGATGTGCTGGGGTATACCATTATTCTGCCCCTGCTTCCGTTTTACGCGGAGAATCTGGGCGCTACGCCTGTCACGGTTGGCTTCCTTCTGGCGAGCTATGGTTTCTGCCAGATGCTTGCGGGGCCAGTGCTGGGCCGCCTTTCTGACCGCATTGGCCGCAAGCCCGTGCTTTTTTTCAGCCAGCTCGGAACCTTTGCGGGATTTCTCCTGCTGGCATGGGCCCCTGATCTGAAATGGATTTTTATAGCGCGGATCATTGACGGTATTACGGCCGGTAATCTTTCCGTGGCTCAGGCCTGTATCGCGGATGTGACTGAGCCCAAGGACCGCGCCAAATCTTTCGCGCTGATCGGTATTTCATTCGGTCTGGGGTTTCTGGTCGGTCCCGGTATTTCTGGTTTGCTGACACACTTCGGACCGCAGTATCCGATTCTTGCCGCGGCTTTTCTTTCCGGCCTCAGTATTCTCGGTACGTTGTTCCTGCTTCCCAATATTCCGATCCATCACACTCCCGGGGGCTTCGCGTTTTTTGACGTACCGGTTTATAAAAAATTATTTTCGGAGCCGGAGCTTGGCGGTTACCTGAAAGAATTTTTTTCATTCATCTTCGCGTTTTCTCTTTTTATCTCCGGGTTCGCGCTGTTTGCCGAACGCCGCTTTATTTTTCAGGGCCATCCGTTCGGGGCCAGGGAAGTCAGCTACGTGTTTGCTTTTGTGGGCATGTTCGGCATTCTGGTCCAGGGGTTTGGCACAGCCCATATGGTCAGGTTTTTCGGAGAAAAAAAATTGGTACGAATGGGATTTGTCTTCATGACCCTGGGGTTTTTAGTGCTGAGTTTTGCCGGAACCATTCCCGCATTGCTTTTCGCGGTCTGTGTTTCTTTTTTCGGGAGCAGTATTCTCCGGCCCAGCCTGACCAGCTTAATCACCCAGAAAGCCGAAAAAGGCCAACAGGGGATCGTGCTTGGCATGACCCAGTCATTGACGTCGCTTTGCCAGGTCGTAACCCCTTTAATCAGCGGGGTTTTGATTCAGCACGGCCTTTTACCGGCCTGGGCTTTGGTAGGTGCTTTTGCAGCGGTTCTTGGGCTTTTTTTTAAGGTCGGGCCTTGACAACTTTTTTTTGCAATGTATAGTCTAGCAAGCCTATAGGTTATCTATGATATCAAAAAAGACAAAATATGCCTTAAAAGCACTCGAAATCCTGGGCGCGGATTATCCGCACAAAAAGCCCTGGTTGATCGCTGACATTGCCAAAAAAGGCAGGATCCCGAAAAAGTTCCTGGAACTGATTCTTCTGGAAATGAAGAACAAGGAAATCCTGCAAAGCAAGAAAGGCAAGGGGGGCGGTTACTTTCTGGCCAAGGCCCCTGCTCAGATTTCGCTGGGGGACGTCATGCGGTTTTTAGAAGGCCCGCTTGCGCCGCTTCCGTGTGTCAGCCAGACTGCTTACAAGCGTTGTGATGAATGCGTGGATGAGCATACGTGTTCCATCCGCATGGTCATGAAGGAAGTGCGCGACGCAACGGCTGCCATTCTTGATGGAACATCCCTTCAGGATATGCTGGACAAAACCGGGACATCGCAAACAGCTTACTCCATATAAAAAAATTTTGAATCTATAAACGACTTAATCGATAGGGTGATAAAAGGAGAATTTGTGTTTGGGAAAATTTTTAATCTCGTTCTTGTTTCGGGTTTGATAATTTCCAATTCTGCTTTCGCGGAAAAGGAAGTGAAGTTCCTGAACGTGTCTTATGACCCGACTCGGGAGTTGTATCAGGACGTCAACGAAGCTTTCGGAAAGAAATGGAAGGAAGAAACCGGGGAAGTGGTCAAGTTCCAACAGTCGCATGGCGGTTCCGGCATGCAAGCCCGCGCCATCATTGATGGTCTTGATGCCGATGTTGCCACGCTCGCACTGGGTTATGACATTGATTCTCTGGCCACCAAAGGCAGGCTGATTTCTGAAAACTGGCAGCAGAAGCTTCCGGACAACAGCGCGCCTTACACGTCGACCATCGTGTTCGTAGTTCCCAAGGGTAATCCCAAGGGCATCAAGGACTGGGACGATTTGGTGAAAGACGGTATTTCCGTCGTTACGCCCAACCCGAAAACTTCGGGCGGAGCGCGGTGGAATTATCTCGCGGCCTGGGCTTTTGCCAAAAAGAAATTCGGCGGCAATGAGGAACAGATCAAGGAATTCATCGGCAAGCTTTTCAAGAATGTGGCGGTTCTGGACACGGGGGCCCGCGGTTCCACCACCACTTTTGTGGAGCGGGGGATCGGGGATGTCTTGATCGCCTGGGAAAATGAGGCTTTTCTGACCATCAATGAAATCGGAAAAGACCGTTTTGAAATTGTGGCCCCATCGGTTAGTGTTCTGGCCGAGCCGCCAGTCACTGTGGTGGACCGGATTGCCAAAAAGCACGGCACCGAAAAAATCGCCCAGGCTTATCTGGAGTTCCTGTACACGGAAGAAGGTCAGGAGCTTGTGGCGAAGCATTATTACCGCCCGCGTCTTGAAGCTGTGGCCGCGAAATACGCGGAGCGCTTCCCGAAAATCGAATTAGTTACCATCGAAGATTTTGGTGGATGGAAAAAAGCCCAAGCCGACCATTTTGCCGATGGAGGAACGTTCGACCAGATTTACAAAGTATGATGGAGATGCATGAAGTTTAAAAAGTACAGCATATTACCGGGCTTCGGCCTGACTTTGGGGTTCACGGTTTTTTACCTGACCCTCATCGTCCTGATTCCGCTTTCGCTGCTTTTTTTTCGCTCATCAACGCTAAGCTGGGAAGAATTCCGGGCCACTATTTTCTCCGCGCGGGCCCTGGCGGCTTTCCGGCTCAGCTTTGGCGCGTCTTTAATCGCCGCGCTGCTGAACGGCTTTTTTGGACTGTTGGTTGCCTGGGTGCTGGTGCGCTACAAGTTTCCCGGAAAAAAGATTGTGGATGCGTTTGTGGACCTTCCGTTCGCTCTTCCCACGGCTGTGGCCGGCATCTGCCTGACCGCGCTTTATGCTCCCAACGGCTGGATAGGAAAATACTTGTACCCGCTTGGCATCAAGTCCGCGTTTTCACCTCTGGGTATTACCATCGCGCTTACTTTTATTGGGTTGCCGTTTGTGGTGCGCACCGTGGAGCCCGTTCTTCAAGACATTGATGCAGAAATTGAAGAAGCGGCTTCAAGCCTTGGAGCGCGCCGCCCACAAACTTTTGCACGCGTCCTATTTCCCATTCTTTTCCCTTCGCTTTTGACCGGCTGCACCATGGCTTTCGCGCGCGCGCTGGGTGAATATGGCTCGGTGGTTTTCATCGCGGGCAATATGCCCATGAAAACCGAAATTGTTCCGCTTCTTATTATGATCAAGCTCGAGCAATATGAATATGGCGAAGCTACCGCGATTGCGGCAGTCATGCTGGTTATTTCATTCACCCTGCTTTTTGTCATCAACATCCTCCATGCATGGAGCAGAAAGTACCAGGAGAACTGATGCAGGCGCCCAATTCTCTAGCAGGTTCAGGCGGTTCCGCGCGCAAGCCCTCGGTTTCCGAGCCTCGGTGGGTCAAGCGCACGCTGACCGCCATCGCGCTGGTTTATCTGGCTTTCTTTTTGTTGATGCCTATTCTGGTGGTCTTGTTTTCCGCGCTCAGCCAGGGACTTGGCGTTTATTTCCATTCCTTCGCCGACCCCGATACCCAGGAAGCAATCAAACTCACGCTTCTGGCTGCTGCCATCAGCGTGCCGTTGAATGTGGTGTTCGGTATTGCTGCCGCGTGGACCATCACCAAATTTGATTTCTGGGGAAAAAAAATCCTTCTGACACTGATCGAGCTTCCTTTCACAGTTTCGCCGGTCATTTCCGGTCTGATTTTTGTCCTGCTGTTTGGCGCGCAGGGCGTTTTCGGTCCGTGGCTGCGGGATCATGACATTAAAATCATTTTTGCCGTGCCCGGCATCGTTCTGGCCACGATTTTTGTGACCTTTCCGTTTGTGGCGCGCGAGCTTATTCCATTGATGCAGGCACAGGGAAGTGACGAAGAAAACGCGGCTGTCATTTTGGGCGCGAGCGGCTGGCAGACTTTCTGGCGAGTGACCCTTCCCAATATTAAATGGGGCCTTTTATACGGCGTTATTCTTTGCAACGCGCGCGCGATGGGGGAATTCGGCGCTGTTTCTGTGGTGTCCGGCCATATCCGCGGCCTGACCAACACCATGCCGCTGCATGTGGAAATTCTTTACAACGAATACAAGTTCGCTCCGGCTTTTGCCGTGGCGTCCCTGCTGATGTTCTTGGCAATCTTGACCCTTATTGCAAAAAATCTTATTGAATGGCACACGCACCGCGAAGCCGCAAGGCTCGCGGCTGCTGAAAAGGCGGAATCATGAGCATTGATATTCAGACACTGACCAAAAAGTTTGGAAATTTCACCGCGCTGAAAGAAGTCAGCCTGAAAGTGGAATCGGGCGAGCTGGTTGCCCTGCTTGGACCGTCGGGTTCCGGAAAAACCACGCTCCTGCGTATTATCGCGGGGCTCGAATTCGCGGACAGCGGCAAAGTGTTTTTTCAGGGCGAAGATATTGCCGACCAGAAGGCCCGTGACCGCGGCGTAGGGTTTGTTTTCCAGCATTACGCGCTTTTCCGCCATATGAGCGTTTTTGATAACGTAGCGTTCGGTCTCGACGTTCGGCCCCGCAAAGTCAGGCCGGACAAAAAAGCTGGTGCGCCTGGAAAATATGGCGCACCGATATCCGTCCCAGCTTTCCGGCGGTCAGAGACAACGTGTGGCGCTTGCCCGCGCCCTTGCCATCGAGCCCAAAATGCTTTTGCTCGACGAGCCTTTCGGCGCGCTCGACGCCAAAGTACGCAAGGAACTGCGTCAGCGGCTGCGTGACCTGCATGACAAACTCCATATGACCAGCGTTTTCGTTACGCATGACCAGGAAGAAGCCCTGGAAGTCGCGGACCGTATTGTGGTCATGAATGAAGGACGCATTGAACAGATCGGAACACCGGATGAGGTTTACAACAATCCTGCCAATCCATTCGTTTATAATTTTCTGGGAAGTGTGAACCTTTTCCATGCCCGCCTTGAAGAAGGAAAAGCATTTTTGGGAGACAGCCCGGTTGAAGTGGGCGATATCAAGCCCGGTGCCAAGCATGCCAAGATTTATATCCGCCCGCATTTGCTGGATATTTCCAGAAAAGCAGGCGCCAATGCATTTGAAGCGCGCGTGCGATTTATCAATGCCGCCGGTCCGGTGGTGCGTGTGGAGCTTGCGACTTCCTGGGGCGATACTGTGCAGGTGGACTTGACCCACGAGCGCAGCAGGGAACTTGCCCTGAAAAAAGATGAGAGTGTTTTTGTGATTCCCAAACAGATGAAAGTTTTTGGTTCTGGGGACTACTCCATTTAAATTGTGTCAATAAGGCACACTTCTATTGCGGCCTTTTGCCTCAAAATCGCCTTTCGCTACAACCTCTCCGCTTGATTTAGCCCTCAGATGTCTTGGCATGGAAAGTGATTCTTACCATGCATGGACTTAAACAAATTTACCCTCAAATCCCAGGAAGCCATCGCCCAGGCCCAGACCAAAGCTGTAGAGTTTGGTCATATGGAAGCGGATGGGGAGCATCTTCTGCTGGCTCTTTTGGAACAGCAGGACGGGCTCTTGCCGCGGCTGCTCCAGAAAATGGAAGTCAATCCAGAGTCATTCCAGCTGCGCGTGCGCCAGGAACTGGCCCGCGTTCCCAAAGTTTCAGGCCCCGGTATTGAGCCTGGAAAAATCTACGCCGCCAAACGCCTGAACCAGCTTCTTTTAAAAGCCCAGGAAGAAATCCGGCGCATGAAAGATGAATATGTTTCGGTTGAGCATCTTGTGCTGGCCTTTCTGGATGAAGGAAATAGTGCTCCTGCCGGCAGAATTTTTCAGGAATTTAAAATCGACAAGAATGCCTTTTTAAAGGCGCTGACTTCCATCCGCGGAAACCAGCGCGTGACAAGCGCGGACCCCGAGACAAGCTATGAGGCACTTCAAAAATATGGGCGCGAGCTTGTGGCGGAAGCACGCAAAGGCAAGCTGGATCCGGTGATTGGCCGTGACGGTGAAATCCGGCGCGTGGTCCGCATTCTTTCCCGTAAAACAAAAAATAATCCTGTGCTGATCGGCGAGCCTGGCGTGGGCAAGACCGCTATTGTTGAAGGTCTGGCCCAGCGCATTGTCAAAGGTGATGTGCCGGAAGGTCTGAAAGACAAATCCATTTTCGCGCTCGACATGGGCGCGCTTGTGGCAGGCGCGAAATATCGCGGTGAATTCGAAGAGCGTTTGAAAGCCGTGCTTCAGGAAATCAAAAAAAATGAAGGCCGTATCCTGCTTTTTATTGATGAACTCCACACAATTGTGGGAGCGGGAAAGGCGGAGGGTGCTATGGACGCGGGCAATATGCTCAAGCCCATGCTGGCACGCGGAGAGCTTCATTGCATTGGCGCTACGACTCTGGACGAATACCGCAAGCATATTGAAAAAGACGCCGCGCTTGAAAGAAGGTTCCAGCCGGTTATGGTTGATCCTCCATCAGTGGAGGATACTGTGTCCATCCTGCGCGGCCTGAAAGAACGCTTCGAAGTCCATCATGGTGTCCGCATCCAGGACAATTCCCTGGTCGCGGCCGCGACCCTTTCCAACCGCTATATCTCCGACCGTTTCCTGCCGGACAAAGCCATTGACCTGGTGGATGAAG
>CAZKMJ010000037.1:0-14820 GCA_964553835.1 uncultured bacterium | reverse complement strand
AAGCTTTGTGGCCGGATTGGGGTCATTCACGAAGGGAAAATCGCGGACCTCGACACCACGGATAAATTGATTCGGAAAATGAGTGGTGACCAGGTTGAATTTTATTTAAAAGGCAGGCTAAACGCACTACCGCCGCAGCTCGCCGGGCTGCCTGTGCATCTGGAAGAAGCCGGAACCCGCATTCGCTTCGAAGACAATAAGGACACAGTGACCCGCGTTTTAAAAGCGGTGCATGAAATTGGAGTGGAAGTGGAAAAAATCGATGTGCGCCGCCCCACTCTGGAAGACGCATTTCTGAAATTGACCGGAAAAGGACGCCCCCAGCTGGGTGCTTTTAAAATATGAAATCCCTGACAGGTTTCAGGACACTTGTGTGGCGTGAGATCTACCGCTTCATGTCGGTTTTCAAGCAGACCATTTCTCCGCCCCTGATTTCCAGTTTCCTTTATATTTTCACGTTCGGGTTTTCCATCGGCCGTCACATTGACATGGGCGGCGTGCCGTACCTGACTTTCCTGATTCCCGGACTTTTGATGATGCATGCCATCGAAGGCTCTTACCAGAACACATCCAGCTCACTTTTTATTTCCCGCTGGGCCAATAACATTGAAGAGCTCCTGGTTACGCCCATTTCTTTTTTTGAAATGGTGCTGGCCATCCTGCTTGGCGGACTGGCGCGAAGCGTCATGATCGTCACCGGCGTGTGGGGTATTTCGCTTTTTTTCGCGCGTTTTTTGCCCGCGCACCCGCTGGTTATGGCTTACTTTCTGGTCTTTGTTTCGCTGATCTTTTCTTTGACGGGTATGCTGGTCGCGTTGTACGCCGAAGAGTTTGAACACCTGACCACAGTTACAACTTTTGTTATTTCGCCGCTGGTCTTCTTTGGGGGTGTCTTTAACACTCTTGAAATGGTGCCGCCGGCACTGCAAATATTTTTGAGACTTAATCCGATATTCTATATGGTCAACGGCATGCGTTATGGCATGCTGGGGCAGTCGGACGCGCCCCTTGGGTTCAGCATGGCCCTTGTGCTTATTCTTTTTATAGTTTTATTTTCTGTCACGGTGCATTTGTTCAAAATCGGGTACAAACTGAGGAAATAAAATGCTGACATCCTATATTTTCCGGAAAGGAAAGCCCCTCGAAAAAAACGCGGACCGCGCGCACTTGTTTCAAGCGCTGGGTGATCCGGAAGCGTTTCTTTGGGTGGACCTGGAAGCTCCCAATGATTTTGAAGCTGAATGCCTGGTTGAGCTTTTTAATTTCCACGACCTGGCCATCGATGACTGCCTGAACGATCTATCGCAGCCAAAGCTTGATGATTATGAGGAATATCTTTTTATGGTCATGCATGATCTGGCCATGGAAGAGCATGAGCTCAGGACCACCGAGCTCGACGTGTTTCTTGGAAAAAACTATGCAGTGACCTTTCACAAGCAGAAAATCAAGGTCATTGACGACATGCTGGACAACGCGTCCAGGCGGCCGGAAATGTATTTAAGCCACGGCGGCGACACTCTCGTTTATCTGATTTTTGACAAACTGGTGGACCAGTACCAGCCGGTCCTGGACCGTTATGAAGAAGAAATCGACCATCTGGAAGATGAAATTTTCAATAATCCTCCAAAAGGACTGCTTGCGACCATCATGCAGGTCAAACGCGACATTTTTCATTTCAAGAGGCTGGTGGCGCCCCAGCGCGATACACTGAACCTTATCAGCCGTAACCCCACGGACTTTATCCGCGCTGAGAACCGCATGTATTTCCGCGACGTCTACGACCACCTTTTCCGCATTTACGGAAACATTGAAGGTATGCACGAAGCCATCAACGGCGTGCTTCAGGCGTATTTTTCGTATTCATCAAATAAATTGAATGAAATCATGAAACGCATGACTGTTCTTGCGACCTTGAGCATGCCCACCATTATGATCGCGAGCATTTACGGCATGAATTTCCATCACATGCCTGAGCTGGAGCATCCGATCGGGTATTTTGCCGCCCTTTGTATTATGGGAACAACCTCTGTGGGGATGCTGATCTGGATGAAATGGAAAAAGTGGATTTAAAACCTCTGCTTTACGGCCTGGACCTGGAAGAAATACAGGCGTGGTCCAAAAAGCAAGAGCTTCCAGCCTACCGCGCGGAGCAGATCGCGGAATGGGTCTACAAAAAGCATATTTTTTCAGCAGCTGAAGCCAAAAACCTGCCGAAAGACATTCAGCGGGCACTCGAAAAGGATTTCGAAATTTCCGGTCTGGAGCAGGTCGAAGTTTCTGAATCTTCCAATCACGAATCCACCAAATTTCTTTTCAGGACGCGCGACAAGCAATTGATCGAAAGCGTGCTGATCAGCCAGCAGGGCAGGCGTACGATTTGCCTTTCCACCCAGGTGGGCTGCAAGATGGGCTGCGTTTTCTGCGCCAGCGGCAAGGGCAAGTTCGGCCGCAATCTCGAGCCGTGAGAAATCATGGAGCAGTCCGCGAGGATTGAAAAAAAAGCGGGTGAAATCACCAATATTGTTTTCATGGGAATGGGCGAACCGCTCGATAATTTCGAGGCCACCATGAAAGCACTGAAAATCCTTCAGGCTGAATGGGGATTCGGCATCGGAGCGCGCAGGATTACGGTTTCGACTTCCGGCATTACGCCCAAGATCGTGGAATTCGTCAAGCGCAGTGAAGGTCGGGTACGACTTTCTATTTCGCTGCATTCCAGCCAGGAAGCAAAGCGCAATGAGCTTGTGCCTATCAATAAAAAATATAATCTGGCAGAGCTGGTCAAGACTCTGAACCATCTTCATGAAAAACTCAAACGCGAAATTACGTTTGAGTACACGCTGATTGACGGCGTGAATGATTCCCGCGAAGAAGCCATGGGCGTGGCCCGCATTGCGAGGCCGCTTGGCGCCAAGGTCAACCTGATTCCTTACAACCCGATTGCGGACATGGAATTTAAAACACCCGCCAAAACTAAAATTGAAGCCTTTCGCGATTTGCTTTTAAAAAACGGGATCCGCGTGACGGTCCGCCAGACTGCGGGCCGCGATATCAATGCTGCCTGCGGCCAGCTTCGCCGTCTTCGCGAAACAACCCCCGCCTAGCCGCGCCCCGGCTCCACGAATTCCCACAGTTTTTCGAGTTCCGGGTTTCTCCGGTACATTTCCGCAAGCTTTTTCGAGAAAAAATGGTTGGTGAATCCATCCAGCAGGGCTGTCATTTCATCAATCCGCAGCAATTTTTCATAATGCTCTTGCGCTGAAGCGGGCGGATTGAATGCCAGATCCATCTGCAGACGGCGGCGCTCGTAATAAATACGGATGACCTCCGCCAGGATGTCATTTCGCAGCTCCACCATGAGTTTTTCGCGTGAATCGATCGAAGTCTGGTCTGAGCTGTAAATAAAATCACCCAGGTCCCAGCTGACATTGATGTCCCATCCGCGGTTGATGTCATCCGGGCCGAGAATGTAACGATCCGCGTCATTGGTGCCGCCGCGGTCAATATCAATACTGTTGCCTTTGTCAAAATCCTTGCCGAATGAAAAACTCGGCAGGATAGCAGCCAACCTTGATTCCGCCTGCCAGCGTTTGATTTTTCCATTTTTAACATTGGCATAGTGAACGGATTGCCGCTGGACCTGCCATGCTGTGGGTTCAAGGCGGACAAGACTTTGAAAAAGCTCCGGGACCCCTCCTGACGCCGCGGGCTCGATATGGTCGGGAAAAACCGGATAAAAGAAAAACCCCGCGGGCGTGATAGTCACAAGCGTTTCACGCCGGTCTTCACGCGCAAGCGCCATGCCCAGCACAGACTCGGTTTCCAACCCTGCGTAAATTTTTTTCCAGGCATTTCTTTCCGGCTCAAAAACAAAAATGCCGTGGGATGTTCCCGCGAAAACCTGACGGGTTTTTTCCGAATAAACCAAATGGCGAACCTCCGCGGTTTGCAGGCCGGAAGCGGGCAGGGACTTCCAGCTCAGGCCGCTATCCATGCTTTTAAAGACACCGCCTGAACCGGCAAGCCACAGTGATTTTTTTTCAGGCAGGGAAATCAGGTGATAAAAGCCCGCGGGACCTGACGCAAGGGACTCTTCCGAAAAATTATCTTCAGGAGTTTTTTCGTTTTCAATTTCGACTGCAGACACGGAAAAAACTTTCCGGAAATGAGCCCGGTCTGTGGAGAAAAAAAGTCCGGGGCCGGCACCGACAAATAAACCCTCCTCTGTAAACTGTAAAAGCGAAACCGGGTCCGAACGGAAACCTGAAAATGGAAACCATGTCCTGCCGCGGTCATCCGACTCCATCAATCCTTTTTCTGTACCTACCAGCCAGTGGTCCTTGTCTGCGGGGTCTACGGCCATGGAAAGCGGGGCGGGCGAGGCAGTGCCGGAAGCGCGCAGAAATTTCGAACATTCACGGCTTTTGAAAGAGCATTCGAAGCCGCCTTCTTCAGAAATCAGGAAAAGACTTTCGGGCATGGAAACAAAAGAGAACATGCGGCGCACGCTCTTTGGCGCCTGCCTCGCGTCCAGTTTTTCCCACGGACCGTTTTGGGTACCCGAGAAAATTTCTCCTTGTGAGGCCACGATCAGTTTTCCCGCGTTGAGCGGATCCGGGATCACGGCCTGCAGCGAAGTGCTTCCGGGCGGCTGCGCGGGTTTCTGCCATGCGTCCATGGCGTTCAGGGGTTGGGTTAAAAGACAAAGTCCGATCAAAAGCATTATTTTTTTCATACATTTTCCTTTTCCGGGGATGCGTCGGAATCATGCGCTGAACGGGTGTGGCGGGCAATAAGAAATTCCAAAAAATGCGGGTTTCGTGTTATATTTGCACCTCAAAATTCTTACAAAAGAGGAAATCTAATGGGTTTTAAATGCGGCATCGTGGGGCTGCCCAATGTAGGCAAATCCACCCTTTTCAACGCGCTGGCCAAGGCCAAGGCCCCGGCTTCGAATTATCCTTTTTGCACCATTGACCCCAACACGGGCATTGTGACTGTTCCGGACCCGCGCCTGGATTCCCTTTCTAAAATCAACAAGTCGCAGAAAACCGTTTACACCACCATCGAATTTTATGACATTGCCGGACTTGTCAAAGGCGCGGCTGAAGGCCAGGGCCTGGGCAATCAGTTTCTTGGTCATATCAAGGAAGTGGAAGCCATCCTGCACGTGGTGCGCTGTTTTGATGACCCCAATGTTATCCACGTTTCGGGAAGCGTTGACCCGGTGCGTGATATTGAAGTCATCGATACCGAGCTTTGCCTCAAAGACCTGGAAACCATGACCGCGCGTTTTGACAAAACCGAAAAACTCGCGCGCCAGGGGGACAAGGAATCGAAAGAAAAAATGCCGGCTTATGAAAAAGTCAAAGCCGCGCTTGAGAGCGGAACGCCTCTGCGTCTCATGGGCTTAAATGATGAAGAAAAGAAACAGATCCGTGACCTGGCATTCCTGACTTTGAAACCCGTGCTTTACTGCTGCAATGTGGCGGAATCCGACTTACCTGACGCTTCCGGAAACAAATGGGTGGCCGCGGTACGGGACCTGGCCTCGAAACAGGGTTCGGAAGTGGTGGTCATTTCAGGAAAAGTGGAATCGGAGCTGGTGGAGCTTTCCGATGAAGATCAGAAAGAGTTCCTGGCGGCGCTGGGCCTGAAAGAATCCGGCCTGAACGCCTTGATCCGGGCAGGTTACAAGCTTTTGGAATTGATTACTTATTTTACTTCCGGGGAAAAAGAATCCAGGGCGTGGACCATCCGCCGGGGCACCAAGGCTCCGCAGGCCGCGGGTGTGATCCACTCAGATTTTGAAAGAGGGTTCATCCGCGCCGAGACCATGAACTGCAAGGATCTGATCGAACTGGGTTCTTCTGCTGCTGTAAAGGAAAAGGGCCTTCTGAGGATTGAGGGCAAGGACTACACCGTCAACGACGGCGATGTCATGCTTTTCCGCTTCAATGTTTGACCTCCGCAATCACTAACTATTTCTAGCATTTCCCCTCTATATTCAACCCGTTTTAAAAGATTTTGAGAAGTTATTTGCCTGATTGAAAACCCCCATGTATTATTCCTAAAACTTTCTCCTGTATGGCTTTCTCTTCAATACAAAATTCCTTAAAACGGGTGCTGATTTTGAAACTCATTTTGCGCAAAACGACAGCAGCTTTCCTGCTCGTTTCCTTTCTGGGTACGCAGGGTATTTATCCGCCTCTTGCCGCCGCTGCCGAAGCTCCCGTTACTGTTCAGCTCGAAGGCTACAAGCCTTCCTCCGAATTTGGGGTCCTTGAAGAAAGCTGGAAAGGTAAAGATTCCCGCACGATCATCTTGATTCAGGACGCGCATGCCGCGGCCGACGCCCAGGCTTCCATCCAGGCCCTCTTAAATGAAATGCAGAAAAAAGGCCTGACGCTGGTTCTGCTTGAAGGCGCTTCCGGAAAACTGGATCCTTTGCTTTTCAGAACTTTTCCTGACAAAAAAATCCTGGAGCAGGTTTTCTCTGACTACCGCAAAGAAGGGGAAATCGCGGGCTCCGCGACCGCCGCCGTTCTGAATGCCGGTGAAATGGATTACTACGGCGTCGAAAATGACACTTTGTATCAGCAGGGCGCCGTGACCTTTCTGGAAGCCATGCAGGCAAGCGGTAATTTCCGAAAAAGCCTCCAGCCTTTTAAAGATCGTCTCGGGGAGCTTAAGAAAAAATTTTATTCTCCTGAAAGTTTTGAAATTTCAGAAAATCTCAGTAAATTCGAACAAGACCCGGAAAAAGCGGGGGAAGCGGCTGCTTCATTTGAAGTGTTCCTGAAGCCGCTGGCTGAAAAGTACCCGCGCCTGACCGCCGTCTTTTCACAAATCCACGAAAAAAACATTCACAAAACAGAAGCCGTGGAAAATGAAGCCTTTTTTGTTGCCTCAGATCTTCTCAAGCGCATCCAGGATCCGGCCCGCGCGCTCAAGGTCAATCAGGCGGTGCAGAACTATAAAACAGAAATAACCGGCCTTCCGGCTCTTGCGGCCCTGCTGACAGATACAGCGCGTGAAGAAAAGCAGGAAATCCAGGTCTCCCTGCTTTTCCAGGAGCAGGCACAGCTGCATCGCACACTCGAAACCATGAAGGGCGCGGAATTCTTCGAAGAGTTCCGTGATTTTTCCGAAGACGTTAAAAACCAGGTTTTCAAAAAGCCTGAGGAATTTCTCCTGGACCGTCTGGAGAAAGAAATAGCGGTGTTTGAAAAGTATTCCACGCTCGAACTTTCCCGCACAGAATGGGACCTGCTGAAAACCATGGAGCAGGGGTTGTTGAAAAAAAATAAAACCCGCGCTACGGCTCCTGAAACTGAAAAATTCAAAAAGGAACTTTACTCCTCCTTGCGCTCTGCCGGCAAAACCCTTTCAGCACACGGCCGTTTTTACCGCAACGCGGAGGAACGTGAAAAAAGCCTGCTGGAAAATGCTCTAAAGACCATGGGCAGCCAGAAAAAAAATTTCGCGGTTATGATCGCGGGCGGTTTCCACACGGCGGGCCTTACAGATCAGTTGAAGGCGCGCGGTATTTCTTATGAACTGATTTCGCCCGCCATCCGTGAACTTCCGGAAGAAGGCCGTTATCTGGCCGCCATGCAGGGCAATGTTTCATGGAAGAAATATTTTGAAATCAAGGACGGAAAGATCAGCCTGTACGACGCTTTTGCGCGCGCTGCCGCGGAAAAACTTGCCGAAAAAACGGGGGAAACCAGCGCGGCTTCTGTTGAGGTAGCGCTTAAACAGTGGCATGACAATCTTCTGACGGTACTTGCTTCGCGCGGCAAAATTTCGCAAGCGGGGGAATACACAGGTTTTATTAACGGACTTCGAAAGGCTTCTGTTGCGGATGCGAAAAGCAGCGCTGAGTCATGGCTGGGTACCGTGGATGCCTTTCTGGACCGGCTGAAAGAATTGAAAGCGGGAAGGCAGCTGACGGCTGAAAATGTCGAAGCCTGGCGGCCAGCCGCGCGTAACATGACCGCCTGGTCTTCCATTCCGCTTGTCAGACGTTATCGCATTACCGCGAAAGTTTACCAGCCAGGACTTGCCAGGCCGCCCACGGCGAAGAAATCCACAACGGAACCCGCGAAGCGGAAGTCCGAACTGCGGGTTGGTATTGAAGAAGAGCTGCGAGCCGCAGAAAGAGATTACGCGAGTTATCCCAACTCCCGCCTGAAGCAGATGCTGGCGGATATGGAAATGTGGAAACCCAGCGATCCCATTCAGGCTCGCCGGATCGTGGCTCTTGATAGCAACATCCGCGCGCTTTTGCCGCCCGCGAATGAAGACCAGATTTTTCCTCCTTTTCCTGCGGACCAGGCGCCCAAGGTTTCTATACTGATTCCAATTTTCAACCGTTTGAACGATCCGAAATCCGCCCTGAAGCGCGAAAGCCTTGTTCAAAACCTGCGCTCCATTGATACGCTCGAATATCCAAAAGACAAGCTGGAAGTCCTGATTATTGACAACGGATCCCCTGACACAGAATTTTCCCGCGCGATCAAAGCAGAATTTCCCTGGGTGCGGGTGCTTCGCACCAGCAGCAATCTCGGTTTTGCGGGCGGTATTAATTTTGGGGCCCGTTTCGCGCTCGATAACGGTGCTGAATACATCCTTCCTTTAAATGACGATACGCTCATGGTTGACCGCAAGACCATCACCAAAATGGTGCGTGTTGCCTCAGAAAAAAACATCGGAATTGTTGGCGCCCCTCTGGTCAATCCGGGCCGAAAAGGCTGGTTCGTCGATTATGACGGGATTCATGGCATTCCAATTTCCATGCCTGATCCGAAAAGAACCACCCGCTATCACCAGGTCAAAGCTGTTTCGGGATCGGCTTTCATGGTTTCAAAAGAAGCCATCAACGCGCTTGCCGCCAAAGATTCGCTGGGCGGACTGATGAACCCGGCGTTCTTCCTCTATTTTGAAGAAACTGACTGGAACGCGCGCATGATGCTGAGGCTCAAGCGCCGGAATGTTCTTGTTGAAACCACGCGAATCGTGCACAAGGAGGAAGGCGGGGGCGTTTTTAATCCCAACAGCGCTTTTTATCTTGTCCGCAACGCTTTCCTCTACGCGCGCAATCTGCCTTTCTTGAGCCAGGCGCTTTTTCCTCTCTATCTTTTCACCCGCTTTATTGCTTCCTTGTTTCTGAAGCGCCGGCCCGCGGGTTTTATCCTGTATTCCAAATTCAGGATCCTTCTTTATGGTTTTTGGGGTTTTGGGGCAGGATTTGCCGGTGAATGGTCGGAGGTCAAAAGTTTTGAGTGGAATGAAATCAAGAATGCGCCGCGTTCGGAATCCCGCATGCAGCCTGCGAGTGGGAGTTTGTCACCGCTCGCAAGGCTGGCTCAAGCACACAAGCCTTTAAGGATAGGCATCATTGTTTCACACGCGGGTTTTGGCGATGACGTTGGCCGCGAAATGCAAAAGTGGATCGAAGTATTGCGCCGCGCGGGTCATGACGTGCGGGTTTTGACTGCTCAAGGCAAGGTGGACATTGCAGGAGTTGAAACCGACCTGCTCCCGCCTACAGCGCGCGCCGACGACATGGACAATCAGAGGATTCTGGCGGCGGCTTTTCCCAACCTCAAAAAATCCGGCAAGCATCCGAATCTGGATGAATTCAGGGGCGCGTCCGAAATCAAAGATGAAGAAGCGCACCGCATTATAGGGGCCCGCAGCGCGGAGCTCGAACATCATATTGAAGGATGGGCCGAAGCTCACAATCTCGATGTGATTATCGGTGAAAACGTCAATGCTGTCCCGGACCAGATTCCTCTGGCCGTGGCGTTGGCCAAGTCAGCAGGACATATCAAGACCGCGGTCATCCTGCACCAGCACGAAGCCGGGCTTGAACGTTCCAAGTTTCAGGGTGCCAGACCGTTTATTCAGGCGACCCTGGATGAAACTTTCCCGCCCAAGCGTAGTGACGTGGTTCAGGTTGCCATCAGCAATTACGCGTTGGGCCAGCTTTCGCGTGATCCCAAAGCCAATGAAATGACCTTGACGCGCATCAACAACGTGGAAGATTTTGAACGCAAGACCCCTGAAGTAGATGATTACAACAAAGATCTGAAAAAAGAACTGGGCATGGCGGAGGACGACATTATTCTGGCGCATCCTGCGCGTGTCATTGAACGTAAAGGCCTGGAATTTTCTCTTCACCTTCTGAAGAACATCAAAAATCCTAAAGTAAAGCTGCTGGTCATGACCGATGGTTATGACGCGGAATATCGCGCGTCGATCGAAAGCTACATCAAGGAGCTGGGGCTTGAAAAGCGCGTGATTTTCATGGGAAAGCAGCTCGGCCGGGAGCGCGGTACTCATGACGGGAAAAAAGTTTTTACCGAAGACGACGTTTATGCAAACGCCGCTCTGGCAACGTTTCCAAGCTTGTGGGAGGGCTTTGGCCACACACTTCTTGAGCTTTTCCGCGCCAAGGTCCCTGTGGTCGTTTATCCATACACCGTTTATGTGACCGACCTTGAAGATAAAGGGTTTGATGTCCTGGATTTCCCGGTCCTTTCACATCCATCGCTGGATCCACACAAGCTGCGCACGCTTTTAAATAGCGGTAAATATCCCGGAAAAATGAAAGAGCTGGCCGGTCAGGTTGAAGCATTATTGGCGGATGAAGTGCGCCGCAGAGCCATGGCGGATAAAAATTTTGCCATCGCCAAAGAACACTTTTCCTACAACCATCTGGATTCGGGTCTGGCCGCCGCCATCACCAACGCCATTGCTTTGCGCGCCAAGAAAAAAGACGAAGTGGTGCAGAGGTTCGCGGCCTATACGGGCGATGAGCTGCTGGCACACCTTGAAGAACTGAACTATGTCATCGGCCTTGCTGATACACCGAAGGAAAGAGCCATTGCCCTGCGTGACGTACGCACGGAATGGTATATTCCGGCCATCAAGCGCGCTTTCAATGAACTTTCCCAGAACCTGATGTCGGAACTTCCCGGATCTGTCCGGCTGATGAAGGCTGTGGCCGCGGCCATTGGTGAAGAAGAAAAATTCCGTGACGCCAATTATCCCATGATCCCGGTCCTTAAAAGGGTCATTGCTTTACATGCGTGGGAAACCTTGGCCGGCAACGATGAAGTGGTCAAGCTGCTCATGGATCTTATTCACGACTTTAAAGCTTATCTCAAAGATAAAGAAACCTGGGTAGCCCAGAATGCTCCGGACATGAAAGACGCGGGAGTGGTTTATGTTTCCGCGGAATATGGTTTCAAACTCCTGAAGATTTACTCCGGTGGCCTGGGCATTCTTTCCGGCGACCATGTTCGCGGCGCAAGCGACCTGGGTCTGAATTTCACCGGCGTTGGCCTTCTATATAAGAAGGGTTATTTCCGCCAGCGTATCGACCTGGATGGGCGCCAGAGAGAAGCAGAATTTTACACCGGCATCAACATAGCGGACCTTCCGCTGCATGAAGCAGGCCCGCACGGCACGCCGCTCATTATTGAAATTCCCATGCCTAATAAAACCGTCAAAGCCAAAGTCTGGCGGGTGACTTATGGCCGCGCCAATCTTTACCTGCTGGACACGGACATTGACGGCAATGACTATGACACGCGAATGATTACCGCTGGTAATATTTATCGGGGCAGCGGCGGCACGCGTGAGCGCATGGAACAGTATTTTGTGCTGGGCGCTGGCGGTCAGATCGCCCTGAAAACACTTGGAATCAAGCAAGAAACCCTTCATTTGAATGACGGCCACCCGGTTTTCTCCGCGGTCCAGGCTGTGCGTGACGCCATGGACGCTCTTCCGGCCGATGCGCCGGACACCGACCCACGCTTGCGTTTCGAAACCGCGCTTGAACAGGTCATGGCCAAGACCGTTTTCACCACCCACACACCCATCGACGCGGGTAATGAAACGGTCAATCTGGACCTGATGCGCGATTTCATGCAAAAAGTTTTTGGTGATAATCCTTATGCTGTGGAACGCATGCTGGCGCTTGGCCGATATCGCGGCATGTTTAATCTTACTGTTTTTTCTCTGCGCGTTTCTTCCCATCACAACGCGGTTAGCGAACTGCACGCCGGCGTTTCCAGAAAAATGTGGCAGCCGCTTTATCCCGGCACCGCGGAAGAAGATGTTCCGATCAGCGACATTGTCAATTCTGTGCACACGGAATACTGGCAGTCAGAGGCCATCGCAGAACTTTTTGAAAAAATCATGGCTGGCCATGAAATGCGTGACGCTATGAAGAATGACCATCCAGGCCTTATGAAAAATCTGGCTGATCCGGATTGGATCGACAAGAACATTGACGTCAAGGATGAAGATCTTTGGGAGACTCATCTGCGCCAGAAGCAGGCCATGCTGGATGAAGTGGTCCGCCGCACCCAGGCCCGCAAAGACCGCGGGGACGCGACCGATGAAGACGTGGCTTACGCCAAATCTTTTGATAAGGATACGCTGACACTGGGTTTTGCGCGCCGAGTCATTGAATACAAGCGCGCGCTTCTGGTCCTTGAAGACCTGGACCGCCTGGAAGGCATTGCCAAAAAATCCGGAAAACCCATTCAGCTGATTTTCGGCGGTAAGGCCCATCCCAAAGACGGGGACAGCCAGGAAATTATTGCCGAGCTTCACCGCCGCGCGAAGGCGCTGAAGGCCCGTGGCACAGACGTAAAAATTATTTTCGTGGAAGAATATGACATCGATCTGGCGCGCCTGCTTGAAGCCGGTGTGGACGTCTGGCTGAATTCGCCCATCCGCCCGCTTGAAGCTTCCGGCACCAGCGGCATGAAAGCCGCCATGAACGGCGCGCTCAACCTGAGCTCCCGTGACGGCTGGGTGGTCGAAGGCGTTGAAGATGGCGTGAACGGGTTCCTGTACGGCGTGACCGGAGACGAGCGTCATGATCTTGCCGATGCCCAGGCTCTTTACAAAAAACTCGAATTAATTACGAAGCTTTATCACACGCCCGGACGCAAGGAATGGATCCGTAAAATGAAAGCCGCCATCGTTTCATCTTCTTATCAGTTTGGCATGGAGAGAATGCTGCGCAAATACACTGAAACCCTTTACAGGCCGGCGGTCAATAATGGCCGGGCCACAACTTTGGATGAAGCCAGGAAAAGGGCTGCGGCGCGTCTGGCGGAAGTCGACAAGCTCAAGAAAGTTTCGGCGGGAGACTCCAGACCGGAGGCAGAAGTCAGACCGGTCAGGGACCGCGTGGCGGCCGGAGTTGAATCCAAGTTTGAAGTCGTTGTCAATTTTCAGACAGGTTCTGTCGCGGATTTCGGCGTGGACCTTGTTCTGGTGCCTGAACATGGCGGCGGCGCCCGTATGGCCCGCCAGCTGGAGCGTTATGATTTGGGCGGCGGCAAGTACCGCTATATTTTCACTGTGGCCCCGAGATATGAAGGCAATTACAAGATGGTGGCGCGCGTAACACCACACAACCAGAATTCCTGGACCCACGAGGATCTTGTATCTGTCACTTCCGAAAAAGAAGCACCCAAAATGATTACTGTTGAAAACGCGAATCTTTTAAAAGTGCGCGCGGAATATCCTGAGGAAGAAGGCCAGCTTTTTTATATCCGCATTCCGCCTGAAATGCACGCATCCGGTGTTCGCTGGGCTTCTCACACTACCAAGTGGGCGGAAGGCGCTCTGCCGCTGCACAGGGTTGATGACACGGAAGATCTTTGGGCCGTGGTTGTTCCTCCGGGTCAGGCACAGGTCCAGGATCATCCGCATGAATTCAAATTTATCGTTGATCTGGCAGGCGGTGGCAGCCGCTGGATGGTCGGGCAATACCCCGTCAACACTTCTACAGGGAACGCAATGGCTACTGTCCAGAAAGATTCTCCGGCTTTTAACCGTAGGCGCGCCGCGGAAACCCTTGAGTTTTTGACGGGTGAGAAAGCCGCACCTGCTTCAGCATCCCCCGCGGTCAAGCCCGAACCGGTTTATGACATTTCCGATGAAGACACAGCCGCGCTTATGAAACGTAATGGCAAAGGCTTCGAATGGAATACCGGCTCAAAGGTCGCAGCCCGCAGTGCGCCGGGATTCTGGGGTTTTGTCCGCGCTTATGAAAGCATGAACCCGGAAGACTTGAATGCCGCCATTCTTTTTCACGGAGCCAATCGCGGCGATGAAAAACCCGCGGGTGACATTTTCTTTTATATTCTGAACAATTTGCTGGTAGAAAAAAACGAGTCGCTGCTTGCTTTAAAGTCGGCCGTTTATGATGCCCAACGCCGTTTCATTCATGATGCCGGCACGGATGACCTTAAAATTGCCATTACCCTTGAAGTCCTGAAGATGA
The DNA here is from genome assembly GCA_964553835.1 of uncultured bacterium. Taxonomy (GTDB): domain Bacteria; phylum Omnitrophota; class Omnitrophia; order Omnitrophales; family Aquincolibacteriaceae; genus CAYLPP01. The sequence continues at coordinate 500 of CAZKMJ010000037.1, read as the reverse complement.
TTGATGAGCTGGCCGCGAGCCTGGCTTGGAAAATCGTCAAAGATTTTGGCGCAGGCAAGCCGGGTTCCATGGAAACCCTTCAGGAAGGCGAGAGTGGGAATTTTATTCGCAAAAGGGCCATTCATTTTCTTCGTCATCACGCGAAAGCTGCCGCGACCACCGACGGTGAACTTGTTCCTGCTTTTGAAGTTCCCATGACAAGCTTTAATGCCGAAGCTCCCCCTGAACAGAAGGCCCTGATCGTGATCAATGCCGGTAAGAGGCGCTTTGGGGATCCTGAAAGGGCCTCCACCACAGTGCGCGCGGCCAGCGTGCGAGAGATTTTGGGCGCCGAACATATGACAGAAGGCGGAGTACATATTCAGGTCACAAGCGTGCCTCAGCGCTCGCGTGAAGGCGCTGCCGCCGGATTTATCAAACAAGTTACAGTAGAAGAACTTATACGGCAGGGGCTTGGCATTGATATCGCAGGGCCGCATGACATTGACATCCTTGCCTTC
>CAZKMJ010000036.1:0-15240 GCA_964553835.1 uncultured bacterium | reverse complement strand
GGGCCACAAGCGAGCAGGCCGCCGCCATCCCGACAATACCCGGCACATTCTCCGTGCCTGCCCTGCGGCCGCGTTCCTGACCACCGCCCATAATCAGCGAATAAAAAGGGGTATCTTTTCGTACATACAAAACCCCCACCCCTTTGGGGCCATAAAACTTGTGCGCGGAAATGGAGACAAAGTCAGCAGAAGTAGATTTCAGAAAAAGAGGATACTTGCCCGCGGCCTGCACCGCATCGACATGAAAAAGAATTCCCGCAGTCTTGACGATTTTTCCGATTTCATTTACCGGAAACAAAACGCCGGTTTCATTGTTCGCGAGCATGACGGAGACAACCGCGGTGTCGTCGGTCAAGGCATCTTTCAAATCTTCAAGATTCAGCCGGCCTTCAGAATCCACAGGCAGCTCATGAATTTCGTAGCCTTCCTTGATCAGCTGGTGCGCCAGCTTGCGGATGCTGGAATGCTCAACAGAAGTCGTTACAAGCCTTCTCTTGCCGGTCACGCGCAATGCCGCGCGGATCGCCGTGTTATTGCTTTCCGTGCCGCCGCTGGTAAAAAGCAGCTCATGCTCTTCTTCAATTTGGAAAAATTTCGCGATTTCGCGGCGGGCCTGTTTCACAGCTTTCGCCGTTTCCCGGCCGGCCTGATGAAGGCTGGAAGGGTTGGCAAAACGGTCTGTTAAATAGGGCTGCATGGCGGCCAGAACCTCAGGCGCCAGAGGGGTCGTTGCATTGTAATCGCAGTAGAGAGGCTCAGAATCCATGTTTTGGTTGTGCCGGCCGGACCGAAGTCTTTCATTTGGAAGGACTTACAAATGAGAGTTCCGAGGCAGGGCCCCATTATGCCTTTTCAGGCAGGGAAAGTCAATCCGGGCAGGGCCGGGTTACTTGGGAGGCTCAGGAGCCTGATTGGGATTATAGTAGCGGGTATAAGTATGGTAATAGTGCTTGGTGTAGCCGCCGTAGCGCTCTTTTTCCATGTCCACCATACTCAGGATAATACCGATGATTTTGGTGCCCGCTTTTTCCAGCTGCTTTTGCGTATGTTTGATCAAATCAACCGGAGTCTTGCCCGCGGCAATGACCAGAATGACCTGCCCCATCTGACTGCCGACTACATAACCATCGCCGATACCGGTCAATGGCGGGCAGTCGATGATCACGCGGTCAAAACGCTCGCGTACTTCCTTCAGGAACTGGCGCATACGTTCACTACCCAAAATTTCACCGGGATTTGGCGAAACAGGACCGCTGGTGACAATCGTCAAATTTTCCACGGAACTTTCTTTCAGCACCGAGTCCAGCGGCACATTACTGGTCAGGAAGTTGGAGAGCCCGGAAGCATTGTCCATGCGGAAAATTTTATGCACCACGGGGCGGCGCAAGTCGCCGTCCACCAGGAGTGTGCGGTTTCCGTCAACGGCAAAAGAGATCGCGATGTTGTGCGAAATGAAACTCTTGCCTTCATGCGGAAGACAGCTTGTGAAAACCAGGGTGCGCAGAGATTCGGGCGAAGCAGAAAAGTTGATGGCTACGCGCAGATAGCGGAATGCTTCGGCGATCTGGGAATCTTTATGGTAATACCCCGCGAACATCTTATGCGATTCCTGGCTATTCGACACCTTGCCTTTCATGTAGGGAATCGGGCCCAGGAAAGGCAGGATCACGCCCTTGCGTTCAAGGTCTTCAAGGGAACGGATGGTATCATCAAAATAATCCAGAAGCACAATGATCAGAAAACTGATGATAAGCTCCGCGATGCCAAGCATGATGACAATCGGCAAACGCTTGCTCCCGACTGGCGACTTAGGCACGACGGCTTCTTCAATAATACGCGCATGGCCGGTGCTGTGCTGACCTTCTGCCTGCGTCTTCAAGCTTTCGATAACACGTTTCTTTTCGCTGACAATGCTTTCATCCAGGAATTTCAGGTTAGCGCGGGCTTTGACCACCAGTGGGTGCTTTTCGCGATACTGCTTCAAAAGCGCCTGAAGATCCGATTCTAGAAAGGTTTTCTTTTCCCGCAAACTGCGGATGGCCGGGTCGGTCTGAACGGTAGGCAAACTATCGATCAACTCCTCGCGGGAAACTTGCTTGACCGCGCCAAACGGGTCTTCAATAGTAATCATCTCCTGATTGTTTTTGGAATCAGGAAGCCAGCCCAAAATTTCTTTGGAATAGTAGAGGACGTCTTCAAAGTTCTTGCGGACATAGGCGCGGGCAGTGGCATTCGCGACACTGGCGACAAGCTGGGGGTCCAGGCCCGATACGTAAATATTGATCAGGCGGCTCTGAGCCACACGCTCCGCCTTCAGCATCCCGCGCAAACGGGCAATGGCGATTTCCTCGTTCTGGATGCCGAAGTAGTCGGTCAGCTTCAGTTCACTTACGACCTGCCGCAGCACCGCAGCGCTGCGCATAATTTCAAGCTGCGTATTGTAATATTCAAGACCATAGGTTTCCCCTTCAGGATTCTGGAAGGTAGCGGTCGTAACCTGTTGCCCGGCATTCGGTTTTTCAATCATCAGCTGGACAGTGCTTGAGTAGGTGTCCGGGATCTTGGCCACATAAATACTGGCAAGAGTGATCGTGATAATGAAGAAAGTCAGCACGACATAAAGGTTCTTTATGAAGACAAAGAAGTAGTATTTTAAATTAATGGGCTTTTCGGGCTCTTCCAGAAAAGCCGCCGCTGACTGGCTGTATTTATCTTCTTTCATTAAAACAGGCTTTCCGCGACATTAATCACGTCGCCGCTTTCCAGCTGCGGATCCTGCTCATCGCCGCTGATGATCCTCTCGGCATTGAGGCGCAGGATCTTGCGCTGTTTGGTTACTTCGTCCTGCCTTACAATCTTGACCTTTTTGATATTGGCCACTTCGGAAAAACCACCTGCCATTGAAACAGCCTGCAGGAAGGTGAATTTTTTATCTCCCGCCGGAAAATCATAGGTGCCGGGCTTGCGGACCTGACCAAGGATAACAAATGAAGCCTCCTTGAAACCCTTGATCTGAATGACCACTTCCGGATTGACCAGATAATCACGGTCAATGACCGCCTGGAGCTCATCTGAAAGCATGTTAATGCTTTTCCCGGACACGTTGACCTTGCCGATCATGGGCAGTGTGATATTGCCTTCCGGAGTTACTTCCACATCACCACCATGCATGTAGGGATCCTCCGGATAGATTTTGATCAGCAGCTGGTCGCCCGGCTGGATCTTGTAATTGCCATCCGTTTTCTGCGCAGTAGGATCCAAAAGACTTTCCGCTTTATCAGCCGCGGCCGCTACCCGCTTGGCCGCATCAGCCTCTTTCACAAGCTTCTGTTCACTGTCTTCCGCGAAAGCAGGGCCGCAGGCCATTGTCACAGCCAGTATCAGCAGCCACAAGGTTTTGATTTTCATCATCACTCCTTAAAAAGTCAGCCTCGCCGAATTTTTGATCAGGTGATCCCTGCTCTTATCACCATACTCATCACCGGTGCGATATGTAAAGGTATAGGAAGATGTCAAAATAAGCCAGCGCCTTACGAAGTAAGTAACCGAAATGGAGGCCGGTATGCCGATCTGGTGCGCATCAGAATCAGTTTCTGCCGAACCTGCGGTATGGGTCGAGAAAAAGTATGGATTGAAAGTCAGTACCGCGGTCAGCTTGCGGTTAAGCCGTGCGTTGGCGGAAACAGTCAGGCTGCTGTTATGAAAACGAGTCTGGGTCTTGGCCACCTGGGTTTCGTTAGTGGCGGCGGAATCAAGGCCTTCGGTGGATTTGGAGGTCGAGTTTTGCCAGGAATTGATGTACTGGACAAGGATCTGGGTCTTGGGCGTCATCTGCCAGATATAACCGACCCCCGCCGTAACACCATTCACAGAAGCAGTAGACGCTTCACGAGGCGATTGATGTGAAAAGCCAAGATCGATGCTGGCGGATGATTTGCGGGTAATGCGGCCAAAATAGCCGCCATGGATTTCGTGAGCAACGGCGTTGCCGACTTTTGTGCGGACCCGGTTTTGCCCGATCTTGTAGCCGAGATTCACGCGGCTTTTTGGTGTCAGGTTCCAAAAAACACTGGGAGCATAGCCAACTTCCCATGAAGAGTCCTGGTCAAAGGCCTCCTGCCGGTAAATATGCTGGCTCATGCTGATGTCATTATTCATGGAAAACTTGGGCGAAATGGCATAGTTCAACGCCGTTGAGTTGCTGCTATCATAACGCACTTTTTCGTTGTTAATTTCCACTGTTTTCGAGCTTTGCCTCACAATGCGCGACTGGGTACTTTGCGAGATTTTACGGAAAAACTTGCGCCGAAATCTCAAAATTTCCTGAAACTGCTTTGTGTCCTTTTCGGGAAACTCAATACTCCACTGCTTGCCCCCGCCCACTTCCCATCTCAGGTCGGTCTTGCGGCCTGAAAGATCAAAAAGCATTTTGCCGGCAACGTCCAGCACCGAATCGTTTTTCTCGCTGTTCAAAGGCGAGCGGTTTGCGTTTGTGTCAAACTGCTGGTTGCCAATGATTTCAACCTTGAACCTGTCCCGTTTGGGAAGCTGAAGGAGTTGTTTTTTCATGGCATCAATTTCCTGGCTTAGCTCGTCCTTGTCCTCTCCATCAGCCTTTCTTAGATCGGCATTTCTCTCCTGAAGCTGAGCCCTTAAGGTATCTGCCGCCTCCACTTGCCTTCTCTGCTCCTGGTTCACAATACTGTCATGGAAATCCGATAATTTCTCGGATTCGAAAAAGTCATATTGCTCTGCCTGGCCCACGACCGCGTACGCCGGCCCCGAAAAAGACACGGCTGCCGCTATTCCAGCAATCCCTATAACAGCCGCTATCCTGCCGGGGCTCATCACACGCAAGCCTTCCTCCGTTGGTTAAACCTTATTACTACGGGCGGCTTTCTGAATAAAGTTAAAATTCTTGGCTGCCACCACATAATCAGGCTCAATCTTAACAGCCTTTTGAAAATTTTCTAGCGCTTGTTCTACCCGCCCCATGCGCCAGTAGACATACCCCAGATTGTTCAGAATTTTGGCCTGCAGAAGCGGCGGATTGCTGTTGAACATGGACTCCATACCGCTCAGCAGCTCAACAGCCTGCTCATACTCCTTCATTTTAATATACATGCATGCCAGGTTGAACCGTGCGGGCAGGTAATCAGCGTTCCTTCCGAGTGCTTTTTTATACATTTCCGAAGCCCTGCTGTAGTTGCGCTGGACGCCTTCTATATACCCCACAAGCGAAGCCGTGTACTCATCCGACTGCAACCGGTAAGCCTTTTCAACATACTGCTGGGCCTGCTTCAAGTCGCCCATAATCAGGTAAATAGTGGCCAGTCCAGCCTGGTTCCATGAATCATTGGGATTGGCGGTGTCATACTTGGTGAACATTTCAAAAGCCAGCCCGATGTCATTGGAACGAATGGCCTGAAAGCCTCTTGTGCGCAAATCCCTCTCCTCATTTTTAAAAAAACTGGAAGTCGCCGCAACATTTTTTTGCTGCGCCCCCAGCTCGGGGAACAGCTCGTTGACCGTCTCCAGCTGGAAACTGGCTTTGTTATTGTCTTTTAAATCGTAGAAATAAATATTAGCCTGCTCGAAAGCTGAAAACCCCTTCCATTCATTGTCACCCCCGCCGGCAAACCGGACGTTAATAAGGTCGTACTGAAGAATGGCCTTTTCCGGATTGCGGGTACGGTAGTAGATATCAGCCAGCTGGGCACGGATACCGATTTCAAAATCCAGGGCAATGTCCCGGCTGTCCAGGATACCCAGGAAGATTTTTTCCGCTGCAGCGAAGAGCTTTTCACGCTTGTAGATCCAGCCAAGATAAAATTCCGCCTGCTGGCGTATAAAAACCGGCTCCTTGAGAGCGCGCAGTTCATTTAAAATGTCCTCGGCATCGCTAAAGCGGTAAACCGAAATGTAGGTCTTGGCCAGCTTCAGCTGGAGCTTCAACTTTTCCTCGCCTGTGGTCGTCGCGATAGAATATTTGAAGCGATCGATCAACTTGGCCTTGCTGCTGACAGAGCTGATTTTTCTCAGCCCGCGGGCCGCGATTTCCGACTCAATTTTTCCCGCATAGGTCCGCTGAATATTTCTGAAAAGCTGCTGGGCTTCGGCAGCACGGTTCTGGCGGACAAGAAGGTCGGCCAGGGCAAGGGTCACAAAACCATAATCCGGACTGCCCGGATAGCTGCTGAGATACTGACGATACAGGGACGTAAGTTTCGTGTACTCACGGTTCTTTTCAAGGTTTTGTACTTTACTGAGAAGCACGAAGCGCGCGGCCTCAAACGCTGCTGTTTTTCTATCTTTCTGTTTCTCGATTTTCCTGCCAAAATAGCGTGAAAAGGAACTGAGAAAACGCGAGAGACGCTGCAACTGGCTTTCAAAAGCGTCCATGCACCTGAAAAAGAAATTCTGGTTCGCTTTTTTCTTTTTTGTAAGTCGCGAAAGGTAAACGTTGGCATGGCCGCGGCCATTGCGGTCCATGGACTCCGTGAAAGATCTTGCGCTTGTTTCCGACATGGCGAGCTTTTTCATGTCGAGAGTGTCCGCGGTAATTTCTTCAAGCGCCACATCATCGACCAGCGACCGGTAAACATTTTCAGCGGCAAAGGTCATCTGACCGGAAGACTCCGTGGCAGCCAGCGCGGTTTCAAGACTTTCGAGTGAGTAATCAACGAGAAAGTGAGTGTAAAACGCAAAAGCCGCGCTGAAGAGAAAGATCGCGGCAAATAAAGCGATGACCCACTTTATGAGTTTGAGCATAGGCTTATAGTTTTTATAGATTAGTTAATAATACTATTGAATGATAGCTGATGATTGAAATTGGGTCAAATAAATGATTTGGTTTTTTTCAAAACCTCGTGTACAATTCTAGTATCATTTAGCCATTAACCTCAACCGGGGCAATAGGTTATGAAAAACGAAGAGCGCGAAAACGCAAAAGGCGGCCTGTTTTTCAGGATCATGCTCCAGCTGACCCTTCCCCTTATCTTACTTGCTACTTTATTAACGGCATTAGAAGTAAATAATCAATTCCGCTCTCTAAACAAATTTCACCTGGCCCAAGGGCAGTGGGTGTTCACTTCCATGCAGGAAAAACTTCATACCGCCCTTCCTGCGAGCCCTACAGATGAACAGCTCACGGCGCTGGACAAAAAATTGAAGTCACAAGCCCCCAGCTACAATCTGGCGGGCATCAGCATGTTCGATTATCTGAAACGCACCCCCATTAATCCGGAAGATTCCTGGGAACCTTTCGATTTTGAACAAATCGAAAAAAGCATCCTCGACGCGAAATCCAGGAGCAAGCCTTATCTGGTCATGGTCAACCGTGAAACCAGACAGATCAACGCGTATATTCCCGTCATCAAATCCAGCTCCAGCATTTATATTGTGAAAGCCTCCATTGGACTTTCAGATTTCAAGGAAGCCGTGAGCCAGTCCAAGCATTACCTGATGATGATGATGATTTTCATCATGACGGCCGGTATTATTATTGGATTCAACCTTTCAGGCTCTATCGTCAAACCCATTCTGCTGCTCAATCAGGCCTCGAGCGAAATTATCCGCGGCAAGCTGGGAAGGCAGGTACTCATCGAGACGGGCGACGAAATCGAAGTACTGTCTCACACTTTCAACCACATGAGTTCGGCGGCAACCAGGGTATTTTCCGCGAGCTAAAGAAACGCATTTTCGAGCGCCAGAAATTCGTCCTGTTCCACGTTGATATTGACCGCTTCAAGGTCTTCAACGACCACTACGGGCTGGCTAAAGGCGACGAGGCCATCAAGGCCACCGCGGAAGTTCTCAAACGCTGCGTCGCGGAAAAAGGCGCCGCGGACGATTATGTGGGCCACCAGGGCGGTGACGACTACGTCATTATCACACGCCCGCAGAAGGCCGAAGAACTGGCCAAAACTGTGTGCCGAGGGTTTGACACGGAGGTCGTGCCAATGCTTTATTCCAAGGAAGAGATTGCCAAGGGCGTTACCGTGCACATGGACCGGCGCCATTTCACAGAGACAGGTGAAGAACGCGTCGTGGAATTTCCCCTGCTGGCCATCTCCCTGGCGGGCGTTTCCACCGCCAAGCGCGACATGGCGGATTATTTTCAGTGCATGAACCTTGCAGCGAACATCAAGAAGGAAGTAAAGAAGAACGTCAAAAGTTCCTATATCATCCAGGAAACTTTTTAGCAGGAAAGTGTTCGAAGTCCGGCCTTAACAACCCCAGCAAGCTCCCCATCAACAGGTACATCAGGGCCGCCATGCTGAAACGGTCCATAATCGCGTTGATCGCCCCATGGGCATACACGTGCAGGACAGGAATCAGAAGCGAAAATGCCGCGAGCTGCTGAAAGCGACTGGAGGCTTTCAAAGTTTTCAGGGCCGCGTATCCAATAAATGAAATCAAAAAAAGAAAATAAATAACGCTGACAATCCCTTCCTCAGCCAGCATCAAAAGATAATGCGACTCGCAAGTCGTGTCAGCGGCATAAATACGGGCGCTCTGCTCGCCTTCATCCGCGAAAGATTCAGAAACCCTGGGATAATTGCCCTTACCAACGCCAAAAACAGGCTGGGCCTGAAACATCCGCAATGCCCTTTTCCCGCCTTCGATGTTCAGCTGAATACTATGACTCTGTCCCACCCCGCTTGCTTCTTCAGAAAGCGTGCCAAGCTCCCGAATCGCGCCCGAAAAATTCCCAAGCCATAAAAGGATGACAATAAAAAAAACGGCCGTCGCGCCACCAACCATGGCTTTGTAACGCGACGGAAATTTTGCCATCGCAAAAGCCAGGTAAACGATCAGAAGCGGCAGGAAACAAACAAGGGCTCCGCGCGACTGCAAAAGAACGATTGTTGCGGCGTTAATGGCCGCAAAAACAAGAAAAAAAAGCGGCTCTCCAATGTTACCCTGCTCTTTTTTCTCAAAAATCCTGTAAAAGGCGTAAAAGCACAGACCCAGGCCCGAGAAAACGCCCAGCACCAGGAAATCCCCGAGCCAGTTCATATTGGACCAGGCTGCAAATACATACTTTTTCATCCAATCTATCCTGTAAAAAGCAGGGTAAAATAAAAAGCCCTTGCCGTTTTCCAGGAGAAATCCGAACTTGCCTTGAAGCAACGGAGGCATAAGGTTGGCAGACAGAAAAAAACTGCTGAAGAGGAAAGTAACCAACAGTCTGCGGGCACGCTCGCGCTGGCTTATCCAGGCGAACCCAATAAAGAAAAGCATAAAATAAAAAAACCACATGCCGGGGCCTGTCATATAGTTTTGATACGGGGCCCAGCCTTCTTCGCGGGCCCGCACCTTTAAAAACCCCATTACAAAGTTGCCCGCTTGGACAGCCAGGAAAAGAAGGAAAAGGACACCAGGTATGGAAAAAAATGATTTGAACGCCCTGCGGGTTTCGGGTAGTAGAAGACCGGCCAGGATCAGAACAGAACCGGCTGCCAGGCGGGCCTGGACAAGCTCGGGACTGTCCTGATTAACTGAGAGGAAAAGAATAAACACAAACAGCAGGAAAAAGGCTTCAAAAAACTTCCTGTACACGTTCATTCGATGCCTTTTCCGTGTTTATGATCAGGTGGCGCACGATGTTGTCGTGCACATGCCCGTCGCGCAGCTGCATTGACCGGTGCCGTTGTTGACCCACTGGCTGCAGCTTTGGGACTGCATACTGGTCACACTGCACTCCGCGTTACAGTCAGTATAGGTCGAGCACCCTGCAATACTGAGCTGAACCGGGGTAATCGAGCTGCAATAATTACCACCGCTTTCAGAGGCCCCGACATTAATGGTGCAGAGTGACTGGGTCGTTCCACTGAATCCGCCGCCTGTCAGTGAATTCGTGGAAGTGCCGGTCCCGCTGCCACCTTGCGTGCAGCCAGAACCTGGCGTAACCGTCCAGGTAATAGATCCTGGAACAAGGCTTCCGTTATTGTCCTTGACCGTACACGTCGGATCAAAAGCGTTCGACGGTGTGCAAGCCAAGGTGCACGGAACTGGAACTTCGTTTTTGCAAATGCTGCTGCATCTGTCTCCATTGTCCGTGTTGCCGTCATCGCATTCTTCACCTGCTTCCAGCTGGTTGTTACCGCAAACAGCAACTACGTTTTTGCAGCTGGAATCGCAAGTATCACCTGTGGTGCCATTCTTGTCTCCATGGTCGCATTCTTCCACTCCCGATTGGACAAGTTCGTCACCGCACCTGGCGGTCTTGCACTTTGAAGTGCAAGGACGGGTATCGCTATTATTGGTGCCGTCATCGCATTCTTCGCCGGAATCCTTGACTCCATTGCCGCAAACCGCTGGCTCTGTCACACAAGTCGAGCTGCAGCCGTCATTGGAAGCGGTATTACCATCATCGCAGGTTTCCCCGGACTCAAGATCGCCGTTTCCGCAAACATACGGAATCACTTTACAATTAAGATCGCACATGCCCATCTGACCCATGGGATCTATTCCAGGCAAACCGGGGGGATCGCATTCCTCACCCGCTTCTACCTGATTATTGCCGCAAACCGCGCAAAACTGGCAGGTCGCGGTGCATCCGGAACCCGGCATTCCGTTCAGATCGCCCATATCACACTGTTCAGGCACACCCGTCCCCGAACCGGTGCTGCCTGTATCAACAGTGCCGGAACTTCCGGTCGAATAACTTCCTCCACCCTTATAATCGGCCTGGCATAAAGGCTGATAGATTGCAGCGGCGGTCATGACAAAAGCCACCGTCAGAATCATATTTTTTATAGTCATATTATTCATAAATGTCTCCTCACAAGCCGAAATCGAATCATTTGAACAAATCCTTGATCTTATCGACAATCCTGTTGCCGCATTTTATGATGTCTTTGCAGTTCGGCAGGCAGCGCAGGTCTTTGACTCCCATCCGGTCAACGGGCTCGCACTCTTCGTTATTCGCGGCCTCAACCAGTCCATTACCGCAAACATTGGCCACCCATTGGCAGTCGCCATCACAAGCTTCACCGGCCACGCCGTTCTTTGCTATGCCAAGATCGCATTGTTCCTGCGGAGGATCTACAGAGCCATTACCGCAGCGTTTTTTACAATTGTTTTCGCAGATATCGCCAACTTTAACCGCGCCACCACCCTGCCCTGCCGGTTTGTTACCTGCCAATTGAGCCGCCGGAGCCGCTCCGTTCAAAGCACCCAGATCGCATTCTTCAGGAATCGAACCAGCAATACCCAAGCCCGGAATAGGCGCGCCATTACCCGGAGGCCCGTTATTGATTATATCGTCACCGCATTTTTCTAATTCGCAAAGTTTGGTGCAGCCATCACCATCAACCGCGTTCCCATCTTCGCAATTTTCACCCGGATCATCACCTGCACCGACTGCAGCAGGATTCGGAGCCGGAACCTTGTCTCCGCATTTGAGCTTACAGGTCGCGGTGCAATTCAGCTTGCCGCCCGCGTTCCTAGGCTCAGCCGCGTCATTAGGATCGCATTCTTCACTCAGATTCAGACTGCCGTTATTACCGTCATCCTTGATGCCGTTGCCGCAGGGCTGGAGAATATGAAGTGCTATTACTGTACATTGAGGCGAGCACCAGGCAACGTCATTAAACTTCTTCAGAACTTCATCTTCCTCCAGCGGGTTGGGTCCTTCCTGGGCGACTTCGGCCGCGTCATTACTGACACCAATGCTGCCATTCTGGCAGATAACACCGTGAGTATTCACGCCGACACCGACTCCTCCTCCGGCACCTTCCCCTTGGTTGATACCCATGAAAATTCCGCTTGGCTGCTGATATCCCAGCAGTCCCGGAATAGGCGGCCCATTCTGGAAGTTAAACTGGAAGAAAGCACCAGCAAAACCACCGATTTGCACCTGGCTTACCACATTATTGTTGTAAGAAGCCTGCGCCATGCCGGGGCCGCAAATCAGGGGCGGCCTAGCAAGAGAGTTGCCCATACCCGCGTCACACTGCTCACCCGGACCCGGAATACCGTCGCCGCAAACGTTCTGGCCCGCGTAGCACACCCCATTGAAGCAGTATCCGCCAGGGCACTGCATATCGCTCATACACTGGGGATACGTACAGATCCCGTTCATACAAGACTGGCCGCCCGGGCACTGATTAGGGTCGGGATTGGCTGGATCGCAGCTATTTCCGCCCTGGCAGGTCCCGTTCACACAAGACTGGGCCGGATAATTGCAATCCTGATTGCCGCGGCAATTGTTACCGCCCTGGCAGATTCCGCTGATGCAGGACTGGCCGTCCTGGCAGTCATTATTTGTTGAGCAAGGATTGCCGCCGGTGCAAATACCATTGATACAGGTCTGCGGCGCGGTGCAATCAAGCGCGTTACCGCTCAAGCATTGATTAGGAGGAACCACGCAAATATTGTTCTGGCAAGCCTGGCCGAATGGGCAGTCAGCATTCGTATTGCATCCGGTATTGGGAGCGCAGAGACCATACTGGCAATTATGGCCCGCAGGGCATGGCGTGTTCGCGTTACATTCTAAAACGCAATTCGCGCATCCGTCGCCTCTTACCGCGTTGCCGTCATCGCACTGTTCACCCGCGTCAATGTTCCTGTCACCACAGGATGGAGCCACGCGGGGAGCCCTCTGGCATTGGTCGCAACCGTCCTTATCATCCGTGTTGCCGTCATCGCAACCTTCGCCACTTTCAACAATCTGGTTACCACAGATCGCGCACTCTCCGGGTCCTGTGGGATTGCCGGACGCATCCTTTTGCGTACCGGGGTTACATGTGCCCCCATTGGGACATGTGCCGTTAGCAGAACATTCGATTTTACAAGCGGAGGAGCATCCGTCCCCGCTCACAATGTTGGAATCATCACACGTTTCATTAGGGCCGACTGTGCCGTCGCCGCAGGTATTGCAAAGACCTGTTTTCGGATCGCACCGCCCCGTGCCGCAGGATGTCACTCCGGGAACGCAAGCTTCGGGCTGACATGTGGAGCTGCAGCCATCGCCATCCCTTGTATTGTTGTCATCGCAGATTTCCTGGCCTTCTTTTCTACCATCACCGCAAACAACCTGTTCGCAGGTTCCCTGGTTATTGCCTCCAGCTGCTTGCGGGTTAAGTCTGCATATGGCGTTTTGACCGCAGTCATTATCAGTGCTGCAAGGATTTCTGAGTTCAACTTTGCACTGGGAATCGCAACCGTCACCATTGTTGGTGTTACCATCATCGCAGCCTTCATTGCCCTGTTTTTTTCCATCACCGCAGACAGGATTGACGACAACGCAGCTGTTGGAGCAGAAATCATTATCAACCCGATTGCCGTCATCGCATTCCTCGGTTCCGTTTTTAACTCCATCACCGCAGCTGGGCGGACAATTGCCTCCCTGATCACACGTCTGGCCGCCCGGGCACTGATTGGTCGATCCTGGCGTGCAGATAATCTTGCAAGAGCTGCTGCAGGTATCGCCCGTAGAACCGTTTTTGCCGGTGCCATGGTCGCATTCTTCGCCACGGTCCGGCTGCTGAACGCTGTCACCGCAGTAAGGATCGCAAGTGCCGCTGGCTGTGCAGCCATTGCCGCCGCAGGCCAATGCATCTCCGGAATCGCATTTAATCTTGCAGGTAGCGTCACACTGTTTGCCATCCGCGGTTTTACTGTTGGGCGGTTCGCAAGCTTCACCAAGGTTTACCTGAATGATCTGATCGCCGCAATAGGGATCGCAGGTGCCGCTCGCGGGACAGCCGCCCCCGCCGCAGGCATTGGGATCTCCAGGCGTACATGAAACGATACAATTGGGGCCGCAAACTTTTCCATCCGCGGTTGTGCTGCCGGGCGGGTCGCAATTTTCACCCAGACTTTTCTGAACGGTATTATCACCACAATAAGGATCGCAAGTGCCGTCTGTACAGCCATTGCCGCCGCAAGCCGTCGTGTCACCGGGCGTACAAACCTCCGTGCAGTTAGCGCCGCATTGTTTTCCATTTGCCGTCGTGCTTCCAGGTGGATCGCAGGTTTCGCCGCGGTTTACCTGTACTGTGTTATCACCGCAATATGGTTCGCAGGTGCCATCATTGCAGCCAGTACCGCCGCAGGCCGTTGTGTCTCCGGGCGTGCACATAATCGTGCATTCGGCGCCGCAAACTTTTCCATCAGCCATGGTGGTGTTGGGTCGTTCGCAGGCCTCTCCACGATCAGCCTGAACAGCTCCGTCACCGCAGTAAGGATCGCAAGTACCGTTCGTGCAGCTGTTTCCATTGCAGTCCGCGGTAGTTGTGCAGCTTATGTGACAAGTAGCGTTGCACTCCCTTCCATCCGCCATAGTGGTGTTGGGCCGTTCACAAGTTTCACCGCGGTCACCCTGGACCGTGCCGTCACCGCAATAAGGTTCACATGTGCCGTCTGTGCAGCCGTTGCCGCCACAGGCTGTTGTATCACCGGGCGTGCAAACTTCCGTGCAGTTAGCGCCGCATTGTTTTCCATTCGCCATCGTGGTATTCGGTCGTTCGCAAGTTTCACCGATTTCAGCCGTAACAGCACCGTCACCGCAGTATGGGGCGCATTGCCCGCTGGCAGTGCAGCCATTGCCATTGCAAGCCTCCGCGTCTCCGGGCGTGCAGGTAATGGTGCAGCTCGAACCGCAATTTTTTCCGTCAGGCATCGTGGTATTAGGCCGTTCGCAAGTCTCACCGCGATCAGTCTGAACGGTACCGTCACCGCAATAGGGATCGCAGGTGCCATCCGTGCAGCCATTGCCGCCGCAAGCCGTCGTGTCACCGGGCGTGCAAACAATCGTGCATGTAGAACTACAAAGGTTGCCACTCGCGTCACGGCTGCCAGGCGGGTCGCAGGCTTCTCCAATGCTCGCCTGAACCGTGTTATCACCGCAGTAAGGATCGCAGGTGCCTTGATCATTGCATCCGTTGCCACCGCAAGCCGTCGTGTCACCGGGCGTGCAAACTTCCGTGCAGGAAGTACCGCACTGTTTTCCATTCGCCGTCGTGCTTCCAGGCGGGTCGCAGGTTTCTCCAATGCTTCCCTGCACCGTGTTATCACCGCAGTAAGGATCGCAGGTGCCTTGATCATTGCATCCGTTGCCACCGCAAGCCGTCGTGTCACCGGGCGTGCAAACTTCCGTGCAGGAAGTACCGCACTGTTTTCCATTCGCCGTCGTGCTTCCAGGCGGGTCGCAGGTTTCTCCAATGCTTCCCTGCACCGTGTTATCACCGCAGTAAGGATCGCAGGTGCCTTGATCATTGCATCCGTTGC
>CAZKMJ010000035.1:0-15356 GCA_964553835.1 uncultured bacterium | reverse complement strand
CGGAAGCTTATCAGGTGACCAGCAAGAATCAGGAAGAGACCCGCAGCTGGACCAAAGATCCGAACACGCTGAAACAGCGTTTCACCAAGCAGCAGAAAAAGAAGGGTACGGACATTGGTTTTGACGGTGCCCGCGCGCTTAAGAACGCGCTGCTGAGCGGTGCTGAGCAATCGGCTACGCAGTGGAAAAACCAGGATTTCGTTTACATCACAAGCTCCGTGGATGACTTCAGCGCTGCGCAGGACCTTGAATCTGAGGCTTACCAAATCGTCAACAAGAAGCAGGATGAGACCCGCAGCTGGACCAAAGACCCGAACACGCTGAAACAGCGTTTCACCAAGCAGCTGAAGAAAAAGAAGACTGACCCGGGTTTTGATTCCCGCGAGCTTGCCGCGGCCCTTCTCACCGCCGCTGAGCAGCTGGATACTAAATGGAAGAAGCAGGATTTCTTTTATGTCACATCTTCTGCCGATGATTTTAGCGGCATCCAGGAGCTGGAGTCCGAAGCTTATCAGGTGACCGACAAGAAGGGTGATGAGACCCGCAGCTGGACCCGCGATCCTAACTCACTCAAGCAGCGTTTCACCAAGCAGCTTCGCAAATTGAAAACCGACACGGGTTTTGATTCCCGCACGCTTGCCGCGGCCCTTCTGACAGGTTCGGAGCAGGCCGCTACCCAGTGGAAAGACCAGGATTTCTTTTATGCCACATCTTCTGCTGATGATTTCAGCGGCACTCAGGAGCTGGAATCCGAAGCTTATCAGGTCACCAGTAAGAACCAGGAAGAGACGCGCAGCTGGACCCGCGACCCGAACTCACTCAGGCAGTTGTTTACCAGACAGGTCAAAAAGCTTGGCACTGTCCTTGGTTTTGACGGAGTGCGCCAGATCAAGAACGCGCTTTTGACCTCCGCCGAGCAGGCTGACAAGCAGTGGAAGGACCAGGAATTTTATTATTCGACATCTTCATCAGATGATTTCAGCGGTACTCAGGAACTTGAGTCCGAATCTTATCAGGTCACCAACAAGAAGGGTGAGGAGACCCGAAGCTGGACACGTGATCCGGCCAGCAAGAAACAGCGCTTCACCAGACAGGCCAAAAAGGACGGTAATCTGGCTGGCTTTGACGCACGCCATATCAAGAATGTTCTGCTGACGGGTGCTGAGCAGGCCGACAAGCAGTGGAAGGACCAGGAATACTTCTATGTAACATCCTCAGCGGATGACTTTAGCGTTACACAGGAACTTGAATCGGAAGCTTATCAGGTCACCAGCAAAAACGGCAAGGAAACCCGCAGCTGGACCCGCGATCCCTACACGCTGCTGATGCGTTTTACTCGCCAGCTTAAAATCCTGGCTGCCGCGCCTGGTTTCCCAGTTCCTCCCGCTGTCGGTGGAGGCCTTGCTGTTAATGGACAATTGCTGGCTGCCGGTGAGCTGGCCGCCAATCAGTGGAAAAACCAGGAATTCACGTATTCCACCAGTTCCGCGGATGATTTCAGCGGTGTGCAGGAACTGGAATCCGAATCTTATCAAGTGACCAGCAAGGACCAGAAAGAGACCCGCAGCTGGAACCGTGATCCATTTACGCTCAAACTTACCTTCAGCCGTGTGCTCAAGAAACTCTGGACCAGCACAGGCTTTGATTCCCGTACGCTTCCTGCCGCGCTTCTGAACGCGGGTGAACAGGCGTCCTCGCAGTGGAAGGACCAGGAATTTACCTACGCGGAATCTTCCTATGACAGCTTCAGCGCGGCTGAACAGTTCATCACGTCTATGGCTTATTCCGTCAGTAACAAGAAGGGGAATGAGACCCGCTCCTGGAACAAGAACATTGCCACCAAGAAATTCACTTTCTCCAAGCAGCTCAAGAAACTGTGGACGGCGACCGGTTTTGACGCTCGCCTCCTGCCGGCCGCGCTTCTGAAGGCCGCGGAAGCAGTCGACGCGCAGTGGAAAAATCAGGGCTTCACTTATTCTGAATCATCCAAGGATGATTTTAGCGGCACCCAGCTGATCACAAACATGGCTTTCTCGATCACCAACAAGAAGCAGAGTGAAACGCGCTCCTGGACCAAGAACCGTGTGACCGGCCAGTTCCGTTTCACCAGCCAGAAAAAGAAGAAATGGACGGATATTGGCTTCGCGGGCGGGGCGTTGGAAATGGTCCTGCTGACTGCGGCTCAAACGACCGACAAGCAGTGGAAAAACCAGGACTTCACCAATACCACGACCTGGCGGCAGGATTTTAGCTATGCTGACGCGGATCGTGACATTATCAGCCAGTCCAACCAGATCACGTCCATGGATGAAAAGGAATCCCATATTGAAATTCAGGATCCGGCCACTGATCTGATCACGTACAGCCTGACGCAGCAGAAAACCCTGGAGGATGAAGATTTCCTGGGTGACACTCTGGAAAGCGCGCTGCTTGGTGATGACGCCGATGACGACAACTGGAAAGATCAGACGCCCGTTTATACGGAAGCTTCACGCAAGAATTTCCGTGTGGCCAACCGGCCCATTTTCAGCAAACGCTATTCCATCACTTCAGCGGACGAAATTTATACTCGCACGGAAAACAAGGATCCGCGCCGTGAAGATGATGATCCGCGCCAGCTTACCTGGACTGAACAGGTACTCCTGGACAATAACCGCACCCTTGATACAGATGTTGTCACGGATGAGTGGGCCACGGAATCCAAGGGCTACAGCGCCGGCTGGGGTTCCGCAGAGCATCAATTGATTTCAGACGTTTTCCAGCTGGACATTAAGGGTAACGGCACCTGGATCCGCACCGAAAGTTTGAGCGTGGATGAGGACGGCAACATTGTTCTTGGTTCGAATGAATACGGCGAAACTAAAGTGGACAAGAACAAAACTTACGCTGGGCAGGCCGGTACAGCGTTGACCGGACAGTGGTCTCAGAGTTCCCAGAACCTGACCAAGTTTTTCAAAAAGCAGCTCTCTTCTACTTTTGCCCTGATTCTTACGCCCGTCGACGCGGACACCGGTTTTGAAGGAGACCTGAGCTATACCATCTCGGGTTTCCGTGATTTCACCTACACCTTCATTTCTTCACTGGGCTATACCATCCGCAAGCAGCTTTACAATGTGGAGCGTGGCATCGGCGATTACAAGAAAAAGGGTGACTGGACGGAAGTCAGCGGCAACCGTTCCTCAACAGATTTCGGCGCGACCCTGGATTCGGTTTACAGCCTGGTGCTGAATGTTGTTAACACCAAAGGCTGGGCAACCGGCGAAGTCCTGACCTATTCGCGCCTGCCTTTGACTTTCGATGATTTTAAATTCGCGCTTCTGACCATCCAGAAATCTGACAAGATGCGCCGTATCAAACAGGTCAAGGCGTTTGAAGTCAAGCCGGACACAGCGCCTCCCACGCTCTATGGAACCTCGATTTATGAAACGAACTATTACTATGATCCGGCGGACAAGGACTTGAATGGGGATGATCCGGAAAGCTCCAAGGATCTCGATGGCGATGGCGCTGCCGACAGCCTGTTCCAGTCACCCGACCATGATGACTGCATGCCTCGCTGCCCGATTGGATACACCCTGACCAAGCAGGGGCCTTTCATGATTTACGCGCGTTATTTCGGACCCTCAGGTGACGAACACGTTGACCTGCAGGCCACATTCCGGGAACCCGAAGGTGGCGCGGCTGGCGGCGGTAGTGGACCCACGGCTGGCTGGATCATGCGCGGCTTCAATAGATACACCTACACCACGCTGGCGGACGGCTGGAAGAACCTTGACACCATCACCGACCAAAGCGGACGCGTTACGACACATGAAGCTCTTCCTAACAATGATCACGCGGTTCGTATCAATAATGTCCGTGAAGCCAATGGTCTGAGAATTAAATATTACTGGGACGCCTGCGTCATCAACTGCCATCTGCTGAAGCAGGTCAAGAGCGATGGTAATGGCCCCGAAGGCGCGGGCACCACGACCTGGTACAAGACCGATCCGCCGCAGATCCGTTATGAACGTGTCGACCTGATCGATTATGTTGTCAACAACGACGGCCGCGTTGACACCTACTACTTTAACGTGCTGGGTGAAGTCGTTGTGATCATGGCCAGCTATGGCGGTGCGCTTTCTCACGGCACGCTTTTCTGGCGAAAGAAAAACGCTAATACCGGATATGTGGAAAAGACGGTCATCGCTAACACGGTGCCGGGCACCATTGGCATCAACGTCATTTACAACGGTGATGGCCTGATCACGTTCTATGACATATCGGGCTGGAATGTTATCAAGGACCTGGCCGCGCAGGACGACGAAGGACGCGGTATTTTCTACGCGGACAACAAAGGCACTACGATCGAGACCGAATACGTTTATGACAATATCGGCAATATCGTCAGAACGGATGAAACCATGGGGCAGACCCTTGAAGCGGTCGCGGCCAAGATCCTGGCTGGAACGCCCGCTCTTGCTTCATTTAATGCTGACGCCATGCTCCTGTTCCACTCCAACGCTGGCCCGTCGCTGGTCTATCAAATTCACCGTTTCTACCTGCGTAATGGCGATGCCTGGAAAATTATTGATGACCGGCATGGAGCTGAAGTCCGTCAGATCTTTTTTAGAAATATCTGGGGCCGCCTGACCAGCATGATGTCCCTTGATTGGGCAGACCTGGTGTATATGCGCGTCGATATGGGTCTTAACATTGACCAGATCGGCACTCTTCCCGGCCTTGGTCCTGTTGATTGGCTGACTTACCTTGGCTGGACCAACGTTAACTTTTTTACTGCCAACAAGCTGGGCACCATTCAGGGTTATGATGAAAACGGCACCGGCCGCATGACAGATGTCTGGGACCGCTTCCGCAACTGGACACAGTACAGCTACCAGAACATTGTTAATGGCGTGGTCACCAAGATCGTCATCACGGACTGGAAAGCGCGCGAAATGCCGCTGAAATACGGCCCTGTGATTCAGTTCATCGATTACAAAACCGGCCTGATTCTTAAACAGCAGGACGCGTTCGGCTACTTCACATTCTTCAATTACACGTACAACCGGCGCGGCTATATGGTAAGCCGCATTGCCATTACTGATCGCGAAGACGGGTTCGCGGACATGATGGCCCAGACTTTCGACGAAAACGGTAACGTTAAAAAGCAGGAGCGCGGTTTCATGGGGAACTGGAACGCGGCCTTCCGCTGGGACCCGACTCTTAACGCTGAAGATCAGTACAATTACATGTTGACTCCGATTTTCGGAAATTTCCCGATCATTCTTGTTCCTGCCGTCTTTTTCATCATCAACGTGACCAGCAATTTTGTGCATACGCTCGATCATGGCATCATCGTCAAGACGGTTGAATCCAAGGAATTCGCTCCCGGCGAATTCAAGGATGAAACTATGTTCATGGACCTGCGCGGTCAGATGATTGGCCGGATCGGTATCTGGGGCGACGTCCATACTTACGAGTACAAGCTGAGCACCCGCGGTGTTGTGTACTGGCTGAAAGACACCGACGATTTCGGCGATGTCAGCATTTCATGGAAAGACGATGAAGGTCATGACACCCGTCTTGACAAGGTTTATCCGGAAGGCACGCAGACCACTTATATTTATCAGATTTATGAACGCGGCATCCTGGTCAAGGCTTACTTCGAAGCTCATGTCGCCAAGCTCCCGGACGGCATATGCTGCACCGTCAAGATCAGCTGGCAGGAATATGACCGCCTTGGAAAAGTCACTTCCACCACCGACCACTGGGGAAGAAAGAGGATCCGCAGCTACATCATGAACCGTGTCGGTACGATCACTGAGCAGACCGACCTGTTGACCTGGATCCCCGGCAACCTTCCCAAGTTTGAGACCGTCAAGTTCGACAAGTTCGGCCAGTGGATTGAGAAGACGGATCCGTACGGCATGGTCATCAAGGTGCTGGCTTATGACATCCTGAAATTGAAGGGCCGCCGGTCCTGGGAAAAGACGCAGGACGTGGACCGTGATGACAGGGGCCTGCCCAGCGTCAAGGAAACCTGGTTTGACAAGGACGGCCTGGTCATTGCTGACAGCGATTACAACGGCGGCTTGCGTGTCATCAACAATTACAAGTACCTTGGCAGTGTTTACATGACGGAAACATTCGAGTTCCTGAAGTTCCAGAGCCTTGGTGCCAACGGTTACATTCCGATTGACCCGGCAGGTGATCCTGTTGGCATTACCTGCAATGTGCTGCTGGGATGCGCGTTCGTCATGAGCGGTAACGGCGTTGACAACGTCATCACCAACGTGTTGGACGATGAAAGTATGCCGGTCCTGAGTGTTGCAAGCACCGTCGCGGACATGCCGGCTGTTATGGCGGGTCTGATTCCCGCGGGTTCACGCGGTGTGACCCAGACTTCTTATGTCAGGACCCAGCCGGTGTATGGACCGCCCGCGCTCACTCCTTTCACCGGCGTTGTAGAACCCGTGATCCTGATCGCGGGCGGCGACCTGAGTTCCAGCCACTCGGTTTACGCGCCGTACGGCTTCTACGGACCTGACTGGCAGTACAGCGTTCGTATTACGGACAAAGTTTTCTGCACCATCTGGTCCTGCATGGTGGAAGATGTTGAAATGAACGTGGTCGGCCAGAATGCCGGCACTTTCATCGTTGAAGATATTAATTTTGGTGACAAGCTCGCGTTCGACATCACCAAGATCGACCAGTTCAACCCGATCGGCCTGATGACCAGCAGCAAGACCACTTCCTGGTACTTTGTGGAAGGTCAGGGTGGCAATCCGGGCCGCTGGCAGGAATCCCTGACGATCAATGATTTTAATTATGGCCCGCCCAAGCAGCCCATCGGCGCGCCCAAGAACACGGTCGTCATCAACAAAACGATTTCCCGCACTTACGACATTAACTCCAAGCAGGCGACCATCGGTGTGGAAATTCTGCCCAACGGCAAGATCACCAAAGTTTATGCCGGAAGCGGCGCGAAAATGTTCGGTCTCCGTGCTCCCTGCGCGGGTCCTCCTCAATGTCCGGCGGCTTACGGAGGAGATACCATCGTCAGCGTGAACGGTCAGCCGCCCAGCATGGCCAATCTGACGGGCGATCTTGGCGAAGGCGTCTGGGTTGAGTGGAAAGACGCTGCAGGCAATGCGCAGCCGGCGAAGTATATTCCGTTCACGAAGGTTGTGGCCGCCAACAAGCTGACCATGTATCACGTCCAGAACATTGAAGATTATGTGGACGGCAATATCGTTGAAGACCGGCATCTGTATTACCGCATCAACAACCTGGTGCCCAGGCCGCCCGCGGAAATCGGCAAGCCGCTGCAATTCGCGCTGGTCAAGCCTACGCCGGATTCTTCGCCCATTGAATCTTATGTACGCACCATCTGCTATCAGAAGGGCTGCAATCCGCCGAACCCTGGCGGCGGTCCGGGGCCTATTCCGAAGTACAATGGCATTGGCTATCTGACCGCGCAGACCGAACTTCTTCAGTACGACACTAACGGCGTCAAGCGCTTCCTGGCTGCCAAGAGCTCAACCAAAAAGGACAAGATCGAGACCCGTTTCACCAACCATGGTTCGCCGCAGACAAGCAAGAAAACTTCAACCATGGTCCTGAAGGGCGCTGAAAAGGAATTCAAGACCCCGATGGTCAAGCAGGCGCGCAGGCCGGACGGCCAGATTGAAATCGGCGTTGAAGTTTGCGAGAACGGCGATTGCCCGGAAATCGAGCCCGGTCAGCCCATGCCGCCCGGGAACCCGCTGAAGTACGCGCTGAAAATTTTAATCGACACCAAGGGCAGGGTGGAAGGTAATCCGATCGCGCTGTTCGTCAATGATGTCCAGATCACAAGCCTTGAATCAGTCACCGTGCCGCCCAATGATCCGACCAGCAAGGATGTCCGCTACCGCCTTCCTCAGACCATTGTGGGCCAGAACGTGGATATTACTATGGCTGAAATCGAAGCCTGGTATCAGCTGTTTAATTTTGTGCAGCCCGGCGGCGGTCCGACCATCGGCCAGGGTTTCTCGAATTTCTGGGAAGGCGGCATTCTGGATGGTTACGTTTGCGTGGGCGGCGGTTCCCAGATGGGTAACGGCGGCTGCCAGGGTCTTGAACCTGGCTGGTACATGTCGGAAATGGGCGCCAACACCATTGATTTTGTGACGGACACCGACGCGGTCATTCCGCTCGACAAGGACTACCAGTCTTTCATGAATGATCCGACTGTCTGGCCCATTCTGAACCAGATCCAGAATGAGTTGGGAGTCTTCAATCTGAATGCCCAGGCTGTTCCCAAGGACGCTGGTTATGAGGCCGCGATCCAGGGCCTGATGAACACTCTAACTGGCAATTTGCAGGGTCTTTATAACAATCTGTTCGCGGCGCTGGATGCTCTGCTCAGCGCCGACATTTATGATTTCGATGTCTGGAATTATCCCGCTGACATTGCAGATCCTGGATA
This sequence comes from uncultured bacterium, assembly GCA_964553835.1. GTDB lineage: Bacteria > Omnitrophota > Omnitrophia > Omnitrophales > Aquincolibacteriaceae > CAYLPP01. The sequence goes on along the minus strand of CAZKMJ010000035.1, from coordinate 6,904 downwards.
TCGTGATATTGACAAGCGCCGTTTCATGCTCGCGACCCAGCTCAACACCTTGCTTGAATATGAAAAAGTGGTCAAGGAAAAGACTGAAGCCATGTTCACTCTGGTCAACAGCTTCCTTGGTGATTTTATCTACGAAAACCCTCCAGGTAATCCGAATTTTGCTACGCCCGGTATTGCGCTGCGTCCTGCCTTGCTTACACAGTACAAAACCATGATGCGCGATCTTGGTGCTGAGAAGGTTGACCAGCAGCTTTTTGATGCCAGCAACCAGCCGATTTCCAGGTTCTATAACGCTCTTGTTGCCGAGCTTAAAGACGCGATTGATGTTACGCCCTGGCTCATGACCGGCTGGGATGATTTTAACGGCTATCATTATTACGGTGTTAATGAAGTCATGGCGTATTACACCCAGTTTCCTGTTCCTGCGTCACCGAATGGGCCCAACCCTCCCGGTCCCGCTCCTGGTGGTGCTCCTAATATTCCCACGGCCAAAAATAATTTGAAGCTCAAGATCCAGGCTGCGCAGCAGAAAATGCAGGCCAATCTGGACGGTGGTATGCAGCTTGACGCCGCGCGCCAGATTTTCAATCAGGATATTAAGACAGCGGTCAATGAATACAACGATGAGATTGATTTCAGCAGGCCCGCTTTCCCGGACGGCCGCAGCTTTGAAGAAGTGCTGGAAGAAATGTATTGGTCCTATGGCAAGGGCAACACGATGAACGGCAACAATCAGCAGCAGGAGTCCAGGCTGTATGATTTCGTGGACCAAAACGACCTGTTTTTTAATTTCAACCATATCAACGGTCAGACCCAGTTCCTGGATGTCCGCCGTATGAGGATTTCTGAACCCAAGAAAGACAATTTCGGCAACATTGCCAATCTCTGGGACCCGAACGGCCCCGGCGCCGCCAATGATCCAGCTGCGAATTATTTTAACAGCCAGGAAAAGGAAATTTTTACCAACGCGGAGCTTATTATCAAGTCCGCCGACATTGCCGCGAACCTGAATGCCGCGGAATCGCCCATGGATTATGCTGCCATGATGGCGATTGTCGCCAATGACCGCGGCGCGGTCGCCAGCTATGACTTTTACAGAAACAATTCTTATCCCACCAAGGATCACAGTAATGTGGACCGCCTGATTTATGGCCGGTCGAATGACGTTGCTTTTGCCGAGTTTGATTCCGAACTTGCCCGCGCCAAGTTTGATTTTACGAAATCAATGAATTATCAGGTCAACGTGAAGTATCCGATTCCGCCCAACAATCCCATGGACCAGCTGGCGGGGGTTTGGAATGACTATATTGCCGCGGAGGGCGTCTATAATGCCGCGGTCGCCGGCCTTTCGGCAAACCTCAAAGCCGCCCTCGATAATAATTATTCTGACGGGACTGACGGATTCAGGGACTGGCAGGAGTGGACCAGCGATCTTCTATGGTATCGTTTCCGCAACGCGGCCAATAAATACGCGGCAGAAGTTTCTGACCTTGTCCTGAAGAAAATCGACGCGCCGATTTACAATGTGGCGCCTTCCAACCGCAATTGCGGAAATCTGGCCCCTTTAAATGGACCGGCGCAGATCTGCAATTACCAGGCGCAGGCCAATGACCTTGTTACAACTAATGAAGGCGGCATGATTGTTTCGGAATGGAATAATATCCGCTTCGCGATCATCAGCCTTCGCCCCGCCATGAACGACGTTTTCTCTGCGGACCGCATTAACAAGAATGATGCCATTTACGCTGATGCAGTCGCGAGCGGCGTTAAGCAATTCGACAGGGAACTGACGCTGCCGCTTGCAAGCATGGGCGACTATGACGCGGTCGGCGCCAATGGCCATGTGACGCAAACCAACAAGCTGGAAGCCATTTTTAAGGATTACACCAAAGACCTTAACAAATTCTGGTATGACTACCAGGATGACATCGAAGAAGAAGTTCAGACCTATTATGAATATGGATATTCTGAAGTCGCACTCAACATTACAGTGGTGGACCGTAAATACAAGAACAGCATTGATTACAACCAGCGCCGCCTGGATGCCGCCAATAAAATCGCGCAGACTTCTGACGTAGCCGTTCCCTCCGGTTATTACAATTTCTGGGGGAACTGGGAATGGAACTGGTGGAACTATAACGGCAGCGCGTTGAGCACTCTTTTCAGCGGCTGTCTGACCAATTCAGGATATGCCTGCACGCACGCAGATCTCTACGCCGGCTACAAAAAGAAAGAAATGCAGGCGCTTTATGCCTACTTGACGGCTGAGCTGGATGATCCGTCAGGCCCGTTCGCGGTCAACATCAATCCCGATACCGGTCTTGATGATAATTTCCTGGACCGTGTTGAACAGTGGGGCGCTATTAATGCCATGCTGTACAGCAATTCAGATGCTCTGATCAACGGCAATGTCGCAGGGTGGATTGCCGCTTACGGGGCCAAGGGTGTGCTCGAGCTCTGGAATACCTACGATACTTACTACGCGGACCTGGGTGCCTGGGTCAAGGAATTCCTTGATGATGAAATGGAATTCTATGAAGACTACACCTGGGGCGGACAGATCGACAGCTATGGTGTTTACGATTACAAAAATGAACTGAACGCCATTGTCATGGGCCTGCTTGAAATCGCGCCTGCGGGCGGTATTGGTCCCGACTGCTGGCAGGGAGAGTTCGGCTGCTATGGCGTGTGGGTATCAGTTGTCGCGCGCAAGGTGCAGGCTTATGCCGCGGCCCGTATTGATCTGGCCAGGAACCTGAAAGCCACCAACGATATCAAATCGGTGGTCATGAAAAATTATCTGAATATTCGCCTGGGCGCTTACGGCGCGGCTGCCATTTCTTCCCAGTCTGTCGGCAGCCCGATTCTGAATTACAGCAATTACTATTATTACTACAACTATGGCTACTACTATTACGGATATGGTGTGGGTTATTACGCGTGGGAACATGACGCGACCGGCCCCGGCGGCGTTCCCTGGCTGCCCTGGAATTACTGGTGGTACAACGGTTATAACGGCAACTGCGCGCTTTATGGCGAATGCTACTGGCAGCAGAGCGCGCCCACACCTTCGCTGAATGCTCCCGAGTACCGTCTTGTCATCCCGGACCAGCGCTGCGTGGACGGCATGGCCTGCGGAACTCCTACCAACAATCTGGATCTGCTGGGCGCGGAAGAATACAACAAGCTTGTCCATGCCAATGTCAAGGATATGCAGGATTCTTTCGCGGCTTCGACGGTCTACTCCACCGATCGTGAAAAAGAATGGGACCGTTACAAGGAAGAGCAGAAAGATTATGCGGACAATCTGAAATGGAAGCAGAAAAAGCAGGATGAGATCAATGACCTTCAGAATGATTACTGGAATGACATGAACGATATCTGGATGGACCTTGGAATGGCGTTCTTTAACGCGTGTGGTCCCAATTGCGGCATGTTCATGGAGAGTATTACGCCCGCGGACATTATCGCCTATGATCAGGCTGTTCATCAGATTGTTACTGATGCAGTCAAGGCCGCTAAAGATCGCACCAAGCAGTACCGGGATGATCTTAAGGCCAAAGCTGAAGAATATGTTGATGGTCTGATTTTCTGGCAGGATGACTGGGAGCATGGCAAGAAAAAAGAAGGCCGCGACTATGAGATTCTCAAGGGCAAGATCGCGGATATGATAGGGGATATTGACGATATTATCGCGGACTGGGAACTTGACATGGACCTTAGCGCGGCCCAGGCCTTTAACCAGAATTATACTGAGCAGATTCCCGGAAGCTGCATGACCATGCCGGGGGGGCCTGATGTGGGTCCGCCGGCTCCTGGTCCTCCCGCGGCTGGCCCCGGCGGCGGCGATGTCACGATGTGTAAGCTTAACTGGTTCTGGTGGGGATACAGTTCTCCGGGTATCAGTCTGACTCTTCCTGATCCGCGCCCGACCCGTGAAAATTATCACGTGGTCCAGGAACACAAGATCATGCACAAGTATGAAGTCAAGCTCCAGGAAATCAATGAAGCCTATTGGGAAAAGTATATGGACGCCCGCATTGAGCACTATGAAGATGCCTATGCCTACCTGAATGCGACCTATTACCCGGAATTTGATGCCATCGATGAAGACCGCATGGTCTGGTACGAATATATCCGCGACACCATCCTTGGCGGTCTGAATGTCGCGCCCAACAATAATCCCTTCTTCTTGTTTGAAGACATGCTCAAGCCCGGGTTTAACCTGCCCGCGGGTTTTACGGATGAGCTGACCTACTTATATAAGAAGCTGCGCGGCGCGTCACTGAAAGCTCCCCGCTGGTACGCGCAGGCCCAGCGCCTGTTCTTCGCCGACCTTGGGCTTGTCACAGTTATGATTCCAGAATTTATCGCCCGCATGCAGCGCCAGTTCTATTCAGACGCGGCCGAACTTAACATGCGCATCAAGATTTACCGCAACGCCATGTCGAACGCGCAGCTGCTGCGTCCGCATGAAGAAGAATTTGTCATGGCGGTCTTGAACCTTCAGAGGACCTACTACGGCAAGCGCCTCGTCAGATGGCATAAAGCCTTTGATGATGCCTGGGCCGATGAGCTCATGCTCATGGCGGATTACGTGCTTCTGGGGTCGGGCGGCTGTTTCGAGCCGATCGATGGCCTTGGTACTTGCAACACTCGGCAGGAGAAGTTCAACACTGACTATCAGTATGTTTTTGGTTACTGGGACCCGGGTACGGGTCTGTGGGTCCATGGTCATTACTGGGAAATCTGGCATGACTACTCCGTCGATCTCGCCAAAATCAATGAAGATTATCAGAAAGAATATGATGTTCTGATGAACGGACCAGAATGTCCGGAGGGAGAAGAATGTGAGCTGGGAGGTCTGGCCGGCTGGCGGAAAATGTACCCGCTTGATACGCGTTATGTCGTAGAAAACCCCAATGCTACCGATACGCCGGGAGCAGAACCTGATCCAAATGATCCTGAAAACTATGTCAACAAGGCGGCAAAGCAGAAAGAGGACGCCAAGCAGCGTTACATCACTCGCCTGAAGGCTCTGAAAAAGCTGCTCGGAAGCTCCGACCCGAATTTTAAGGAAGAGCGCAATTCTTCCATCATCGTTTACCTCATGTCCATCCTGTATGACGTGGCGCGTTACGGCCAGGAACAGGTCTATGAAAACATGTCCAAGAAGTTCAAGGTCCGTGTGCGCACCAGCGAGCAGATCGCCGCTGAAAAGAAAAAGAATGATGACCGCCTGGCCGCGGAACAGGCCGCGCTCAACCGCGCCGGCTTCAAGAAGCAGGATGCCAAGGCCGCGGATGCCAAGAAACTCGAAGACGCCAAGAAGAAGGCCGCTGAAAAGGAAGCACATAACCGCCAGACCCGCGAACTGATGCAGCTTGTGGCCATGCTGAATGCCGGCGATCCGAAGAATGATATGAGCTGGCTTGAAAGGATTTTCAGCGGCAACGACAGGCCTCTGACCAAGGAGGAAATGGAAGATGCCATCAAGAAGCTCGCGGACAAAGATCCGGAACTCAAACGTGCTCTTGCGACCGCCGGCGGTGACCTGAGCAAGATGCGCGCTATTCTGACCAATTACCTTGCTGAAAAACTTCAAAACCCTCTGACCGATGCAAGTCTTCGCAAGCAGGGAAATCAGCTGCTGCTGACCATCCTTCAGAGAAACGTGGACGGCTCCGCGGTCAACTATCTAGGCCGTAAAGAACAGCTGCAGCTGGCCGCGAATCTTGGCGTCAACGGTGGCTTCAGCGGCAAGAACCAGGATTACCTGAAAAATCTGGTCAACAAGCTGGTTGCAGCCGGTGTGCTGGCCAATCTTGATCCTGCAGATTTTAAGGTTGCCGGTACCGTCATGCGTTTTGCGAACCGTTATGGCGATCAGGCCCTCAGGCAGGCTGCCGCCAAAGACCTTAAAAATGCTTTCGACGCGCTTCGTGCGCCGGCGGGACCGAACCGTGAAGCCGCAACAGCCAGGCTCCGTGCCCAGGCCGCGGTGGCCGCGATTCAGGGTGGTCTTGGAAACTACAATAGTGAACTGCTTGACCATTTTGTCGGTTCAGTCGCGCAGGACGTCAAAGCAGGGTTGATTGACAAGGAATTTGTGGAATCCGCGCCGCTTCTGCTTCGCGGCGCGAACGAAGCGAACCACGGCATTTTAACCGACCGCCTGGCCCTGATTTTCTCCGGCAAGGGCACGCTTGATACGGACACGTTGTTCGCGAATATTGATCTGATCCGTTATCTTGGCGGCGCGAACCGTACGGATGCCGTCAACTTCCTGCAGGCCGGGCTGGTCAATGCCGCTCCTGCCACGGACGCCGCGCGCGCCAAAGTTGCCGCCCAGGGTGCTTCACTTCTGAAATACGCGACGGACCCCGTTAAGAGACGTCAGCTGATTGAAAAACTGAAAGGCGTTGCCCTGGCCATCACCGATGTCAGCAAGAAGGGTGAAACGGCTATCCTCCTGCTCAAGTCAGGAGCCACGGGTCAGTCGGCCACTGACCTTAATGCGGCTGTTCAGGGCATTATTCTTACTGCTCCTGTAGGCGCGGGTTTCACGCTTGATCAGAAAGCAGCTTTGATCACGAGTTATCTGAATGTTTCAGGCCTTGCCCCGGCCGTTCAGCAAAGGATTATTACTGAGGGTTCGAACGTCGTCCAGGCGTTGAATGCTGCTGGTGATCATAATGCCGCGGTTAAGCGCGGCGGCGAGCTTTTGAAAACGATTAAAAATATTGACGGATCAAAATTTATTGGTGGTCCGGCGACTAAGGTGGCCCTTGAAGCCGGGATTTCATTAACCATCGAAGCTTCCTTTAATGCTGTCTTCGCGGCGGATAATAAAGCCGCGATCCTGCTTGCACCTGTGCTTCTTCAGTCGAATTTCGGCGGCAGC
>CAZKMJ010000034.1:1420-15471 GCA_964553835.1 uncultured bacterium | reverse complement strand
GTGGACCAGATCCAGCAGCTGACGGAAGCGGGCTGTGAAATTGTTCGTGTCGCGTGCCCGACTGAAGCGGATGCCCGTTCGCTGGGCAAAATCAAGCAGCGCATTAAAATCCCGCTTGTCGCAGACATTCATTTCAATCACCGTTTCGCTCTGATCGCGCTTGATGAAGGCGTGGACAAGCTGCGCTTGAATCCGGGCAATATTGGTAAAAAAGAACGCACGGTCGAAATTGTTGAAAAAGCAAAAGAGCGCAAAGTTCCCATCCGCATTGGTGTAAACGGTGGTTCGCTTGAAAAAGATTTGATGGAGCAGTTCGGCCCTACGCCTGAAGCCCTGGTTGAGAGCGCCAAGCGCCATGTTCAAATTCTTGAAGAGCTGGATTTTCAGGATATTATCATTTCATTGAAAGCATCCGACGTTCCGACCATGGTCGCGGCTTACCGTCTTGCGGCTAAAACCTTTCCTTATCCGCTTCATCTCGGCGTGACCGAAGCCGGCACATTGCTGCGCGGCAGCATTTACAACGCTATCGGAATCGGAACTTTGCTGCAGGAAGGCATCGGCGACACCATCCGCGTTTCGCTCACGGCGGAATCGGTTGAAGAAATCAAGGTTGGCAAGATGCTGCTTGAAGCGCTTGGCCTTCGCAAAGGCGTGCGTGTCATTTCCTGCCCGTCCTGCGGCCGCGCGGAAGTTGACGTGTTCAAGCTTGCCAATGAAGTTGAGAACCGCGCGCAGGCAATCAAGGATCCTATGGTCATTTCCGTTCTGGGCTGCGTTGTGAACGGTCCGGGCGAAGCGCATGAATCGAATTTTGGCATCACTGGCGGCAAGGACAAAGGCATGATTTACATCGACGGTAAACAGCACCGCGTTGTGAATGAGCACGAACTGGTCGACGAACTTTTTAAAGAAATTGAAACCCGCAAGAACAACCCCCGCAACTGCGAAAACAAATGACCCAATTCGGCGAATTCCAGGACATTTACGAAAAAGTACAGGCAGGTGAGCGTCTTTCTTTTGAAGACGGCGTGCGTCTTTACAAAACCAATGATCTGACCGTGCTGGGTGAGCTTGCTCAGATTGTGCGCCGCCGCATTAACGGTAATAATGTTTTCTATTCCGTAAACCTCCACATGAACCACACCAACGTCTGCACGCTGCGCTGCCTGTTTTGCGCGTTTTCACGCCGGCCGGGTGAAGAGGGCGGTTACACTTTCTCTCCGGAAGAAATTCAGAACAAGGTCCGTGAAGCGCTTGCCAAGTGGCAGATCAACGAAGTGCACATTGTCGGCGGTCACAATCCGGACCTGAAAATGGATTATTACATCGATACCTTCCGTAAAATCCGCGAAGTCAGCGAAGGTATTTATATCAAAGCTCTGACCGCGCCGGAAATTGATGACCTGGCCAATCGCTGCGGGCTTTCATATAAAGAAGTACTGGAACAGCTGCGTGATGCCGGTTTGAACGGCATGCCGGGCGGCGGCGCTGAAATTTTCAGCCCCAAGACCCGCAAAAAAATCTGCCATGAAAAAATCAGCGCGGAAACCTGGCTCGAAATCCATGAAATCGCGCATGGCCTGGGTTTGCGCACCAATGCCACCATGCTTTACGGCCACATTGAATCGGATGAAGACCGTGTCGATCATGTGCTCCGACTTCGCGAAGTTCAGGACAAGACGAAGGGTTTTTACTCTTTCATTCCGCTTGCCTATAATTCGGAAAACAACCCTCTTCAGAAGCTTGGCGAAGCCGGCGGTTATCTGGATTTGAAAGTTTACGCTATTTCACGCCTTCTTTTTGACAATATCCCGCACATCAAAGCTCACTGGATAACGACCGGTCTGAAACTGGGGCAGGTCGCGCTTTCTTTCGGCGTCGATGATCTTGGCGGCACCAACCTGAACGAAAAAATCGTGCACGACGCGGGTTCTGAAACTCCCGTGGACCTGAGCCGCGCCGAGCTGGAAGACCTGATCCGCTCTGTAGGCTATGAACCCTGCCTCGTCGACAGTTCCTACCAGTACGTCACCAAATAAAGGCTGAACCATGAGCGCGGCCGCGGTCTGGCATCTCATTCTCTGGGTGCACTTTCTGGCGCTTTCACTCTGGGCTGGTGGCATTTTTTTTACCTCCGCTATCGGTGCGCCCGCTGTTCACAAATCCATGGCTTCCAAAGCGCTTGCCGGACAGATTGTGGGCCGGATGCTCAAGCGTCTGAACTCTGTGGAACTTTTCTGCTGCTTCATGCTTTTGATCACCAGCTTTTCTGCCTACCGTTTTGTACCTGAGCAAAAAGACGCGCTTTGGAAACTGCTCGCGGGTTTTATTCTGATGGGTTTGATCACAATTTATTACACTTTCCGCATTACGCCCCAAATCGAGGCCCTCAAGGAGCGCGTGCCCGCGCTTGAAGTCGGCACTCCGGCCAAGGCTGAATTTGACCGCTTGCATAAAAGGTATGTGGCCCTGATCGCCGTCAATGGAGGCCTCGCGCTCGCCCTTCTTTACCAGTCTGTGGTACTCTTCTAGTCATGCAGGAATACGCCCGCTATTCACGACAGCTTGTTTTGAAGGAGATCGGCAGGGAAGGCCAGCGCAAGCTCGGCGCTTCCAAAGCCGCGGTCATTGGTGTGGGCGCGCTGGGCTCCGTTTCTGCCAACCTGCTGGTGCGCGCGGGCGTTGGCACGGTCCGCTTGATCGACCGTGATTTCCTTGAAATGGACAATCTTCAGCGTCAGGTGCTTTTCGATGAAAAGGACCTGGCCGAAAATCTTCCCAAGGCTGTTGCCGCAAAAGCCAAGCTGGATAAAACAAATTCCGAAGTCAAAATCCAGGCCGAGGTCGCGGACGTCAATCCTTCAAGCATTGGCGCGTTGCTTAAGGGCATGGACCTGATCATTGATGGCACGGACAATTTTGAAACACGTTTTTTGATTAATGATTACTGCCTGAAAAATAAAATTCCCTGGATTTATGGCGGTGCGGTGCGCACTGAGGGTATGTCTTATGTCGTACTTCCGGGTGACGGTCCGTGCCTGCGCTGCCTTTTCGGACAGGCGCCTGACGCGGGCGCGGCCCAGACCTGCGACCAGGTTGGTATTCTGGCGCCGGTCGCGCATTTGATCGCGTCCTTTCAGGCCATTGAGGCCATCAAGATCCTGGCCGGACACAAAGAGGCTGTGGACCGCAAACTTTGGAAAATGGACCTGTGGAGCCGTCAGTTTAAGGCCATATCGGTCGATAAATTCCGCAAAGACCCCTGCAGTGGATGCAAGAGCGGGGAATACCCGTATCTTGGAAAAAAGAACGCCACGCACGCGGTTTCGCTGTGTGGCCGCAATGCCGTGCAGATTTTCCGCCAGGAGGGCGCGGCGGACATTGATTTTAAAACGCTGGCTTCAAGGCTTGCAAGGCAGGCCGAAGTGCAGTTTAATGATTACCTGCTCAGGTGCAAGGCTGAGCCCTATGAAATCACCCTTTTTTCGAATGGACGCGCCATTATCAAAGGTACCGAAGACGCCGGACAGGCCAAGAGTCTTTACGCGAAATATATCGGCGTTTAGCGCGATCGTTTTCGTTGCCGTGCTGAGCGCGGCCCCGGTTCTTGCTGAGCAGGACGCTGTGCAGGCTGTGCTTGAAAAATTTGAAGAAACGGTAACCCCCGTTTACAGCGCGGCACAGGCCATACCCGCTGCTCCTGGGAAAAAGAAAGACAAGAAGGGGAAGTTTTACGGCAAGCTCCAGAAGGAGCGCCGCGAGTTTTATGAGGAAGAGCGGGAGCGAAAAAACAAGTTCCTCGAAAAGATCCGCAATGACCAGAGTTTGTCTGATGAAGAGCGCCAGCAGAAGCTTGCGAATTTTTTCTCAAAAGAAGGCGAGCGGCGGCGGAAATTCATGGAAAAGACAAACAAAAAAATTCTAAAAAATTCGCAACAGGAGAGTTGAAATTCATGGAACGTGTCATTTTAACGCGTGAAGGTTTTGACAAGCTGACTGAAGAACTCAATTTTTTGAAGACCAAAAAACGCAGGGAAGTTGCCAACCAGCTCGAATTTGCCCGCTCGCTGGGCGACCTGCGCGAAAATGCGGAATATGAAACCGCGAAGCATGCCAAGCAGCAGCTTGAGACCCGCATTGCCACGCTGGAAGCCAAGCTTTCACAGGCGCAGATCGTCGACCCCAAAGATCTTCCGGAAGGAAAATGCTTTCTTGGCGCAAGCGTTGAAGTTAAAAACCTCGCCACCGGCAAGACCATGGTTTACGCGCTTGTAGCGCAGGACGAAGCGGACCTGGCCAAAAATAAAATCTCCGTGACCTCACCCATCGGCAGGGGCCTTCTTGGCAAGGAAATCGGAGATGTCGCGGAAATTCAGGTGCCTGCAGGCATCATCAAGCTGCAGATCATGAAAATCGACAGGATTATGTAGCTGGCTCCGGCACCTGAATGCCGGTACGAAAAGGAACGGCTAAAGAAACCGTCTCCTGTTTAGAATGGTTCGCTTTCGATCTTCCGGGTCCCCACCAGCGAAAGTAAAATACCCGCCAAAAGGATAAGCCCCGCGCCTAAAAGCGCGATGATCTGCATCTGGTCCCCGAAAAAAAGAAATCCATAAATAAAGCTCATGAGCGGCGTCAGGTAGGAAAAAGGCGTCACCAGTGAAGCGGGCGCTTTGCGGAGCGCGATGGTCATCCACAGCTGCCCATAAAAAGAACCGATACCTACACCGAGCAGGATCAGCCATTCCACAAGATTGGGCCATTCGAAGCCGAATGGCAGGAATGCGAGTGATCCGACCGTTGAAATCGAAGTGAAATAAAAAATAATGGTCAGCGGGTCTTCATGGTGCCGCATGGCGCGGATGGTAACAAATACAATGCCCGTGAACGCCGCCGACAAAACACCCAGCCAGACCATCAGGTTCCAGGAATCCACTCGCCCGCCTACCAGCAGGTAAAGCCCGAAAAATGAAACAAGAGTCAGCATCCACACTGCGGGATGGGGCCTTTCTTTAAGAAAAATAAAAGCCAGAATGGCCGCGAAAATCGGGCTGGTGTAATTCAGCATAACGGCGGTGCCCAGAGGCAGGTGGGCGATGGTATAAAAATGCAGGGCCAGTGCGATAAACCCTGTCACGCCGCGCGTAACCATCAAGTGCTTGTAATTGCCGCCCGCGAACGATATTTTTTTTGCCTTCATGATGATTGCGATCATGATGGTGCCGATCAGGCTCCGGAAAAAAACTACTTCCAGACTGGGCAGCCCCTGGCTAGCGGCTTTGACGCAAAGAGCCATGACCGAAAAGCTGAGAGCAGCTTTGATCATGGAAAAAATACCGGATAAACGGGTCTTTGAGGACGGGTCCATAAATATTTCCCGGGCCCGGACTACGGGGTCAGGACAATTTTTCCGAAATTGCCCCGGTTCTGCATGCGTTCAAGCGCCTGCTTGGCTTCGCGGAGCGTGAACACCTTGTCTACGACCGGGTGCAGGGCTTTTTTCTCAATCAGGCGGACCACTTTCCGGAGCTCCTCAATGCCGCCCATGTAGCAGCCTGAGATGGAAAGCTGGCGCGCGAACACAAAGCGCAGGTCCAGCGGGGTGGTGGGACCGCTGGTCACACCGCAAGTGACAAGCCGGCCTTTTTTGGTCAGGGACTGAAGGCTTTTTGAAAAAGTAGAAGGGCCGATGTGCTCGACGACTACGTCCACGCCTTTTCCGTGGGTCCATTTTTTGACTTCATCCACAAAGTCTTTCTTTTCATAGTTCACGACTTCATCCGCGCCAAGCGCTTTGGCTTTCTTGATTTTTTCATCACTGCCCACGGTGGTAATGACTCTGGCGTCCAGGTATTTGGCGATCTGAATGGCCGCGCTTCCCACGCCGCTGCCCGCCGCGTGGACCAGGACTTTTTCTTTTTTCTTCAGACGCGCGCGTGTGACCAGCATGTGCCATGCTGTCAAAAACACCAGCGGCACCGCTGCCCATTCTTCATAACTTATTTTGGGGGACACGGGAATGACATTGCTTTCGGGCACCACGGCGAATTCGGCGTAGCCGCCGTTGACCTGGAAGCCCAGGATTTTGTACTGGTCGCAAAGACTGTCCCAGCCGGTTCTGCAAAAGTCGCATTTGCGGCAGGAAATGCCCGGGGCCACAATCACAGGTCCTTTTATTTTTTTGGCGCGCGGGCCCGCGGCCACAACTTCGCCGGCAATATCACAGCCCAGAATATGGGGCATGCTGATTTTGACGCCGGGCATGCCTCGCAGGGTCCAGATGTCCAGGTGGTTCAGGGCGCAGGCGTGGATTTTGACCAAAACTTCACCCGGGCCGGGTTTGGGTGTATCCACATAAGTATATTGCAGGTCTTCAGTGGAGCCGGGGCGTTGAAAAATAATGGCGCGCATTTTGTGGGACTGGTGCGCGGTGCTGATTCTGGGTAATGCTTCGACTTTCATAGCTTCCTCAATTAAAGTTGCTCAATTATAATACGCTCATGAAGGAAACCACAAAAGAAAAAAAGGCGCGCATTAAAAAAATTATAGCTTCTCTTCGCAAGGTCTACCCGGACGTGAAGTGCGAGCTGGATTTTTCCAGTCCCATGGAACTATTGGTGGCCACCATTCTTTCTGCCCAGTGTACTGACAAGCGGGTCAACATGGTTACGCCGGAACTTTTCAAGGCCCATCGCACGGTGAAGGATTTCGCAGAAGCGGCGCCTGAAAAAATCGAAACTATCATCCGCTCTACGGGTTTTTACAAGAACAAAGCCAAAAGCATTATTGGCGCGGCCAAAGCCATTCTGGAAAAATTTGAAGGCAAGGTGCCAAAACGCATGGAAGACCTTTTCGGCTTGCCGGGTGTGGGCCGCAAGACTGCCAATGTCATTCTTGGAAACGCATTTGGCATTCCGGCCATTCCGGTCGACACGCACATGATCCGGCTGAACAACCGCCTGGGTATCACAAAAAACACGGACCCGGTCAAAATTGAGCATGACCTGATGCCGCTTGTTCAGGAAAAAGACTGGACCGATTATTCCCACCTGATTATCTGGCACGGGAGACGGCGGTGCATGGCGCGCAAGCCGGACTGCGATGGCTGTGAAATCAATAAATTATGTCCATCCGCGTTTAAAGTGAAACTGTGAAAGACCTTGCGGATAAAATAAAGGAACTGGCCAGGGCCCGCGGGTTTCATCAGGCTGGCATTACGTTGGTGCATTCGATGGAAGAAGGGGAAAAGGCCATACGGGACTGGACGGAAGCCGGGCTGCATGGCGGGATGAAGTATCTGGAAGATTTTCCGGAACGTAAAAAGAAATTTCTGCGGGACATGCCGGACGCGCGTTCGGTGCTGGTACTGGCCACCAATTACTATGATTTTGCCGCGGCGGGAAAACCCTCCGGAAAATTTTCAGGAAAAATCGCGAGGTACGCGTGGGGTAAAGACTATCACGAAATCCTGCGCGCTCGCCATTTGAGGCTGATCGAAGACATCCGTGGTATCGCCGGGCCGGAGTTTAGCGCGAAGTCATGCGTCGACATCCAGCCGGTTCCTGAAAAATTCGCGGCAAGGCTGGCCGGATTCGGGTTTATCGGGAAAAACAGCCTGGTGCTGAGCAAGGAATTCGGCCCCTGGATTTTTTTGTCTGAAATTGTTATGAACCTGGACCTTTCCGTGGACAAGCCCGCGGAAGGAAACTGCGGCACCTGCAAATCCTGCCAGACGGTTTGCCCGACCGGCGCGCTCAACAAGGATTATTCCATCGACGCGCGCCTCTGCATTGCCTATTTGACGATTGAGCACAAAGGAGTCATCCCGCGCGAGCTGCGTCCCAAAATCAAGGATTGGGTCTTCGGCTGCGATGAATGCCTGGATATTTGTCCATTCAATGCCAAGGCCAAACAGACAGACTGTCGGGAATTGACCGCGTCTTCCGGTTTTGGGCCTGAGCTCTGGCTTGAGAAGCTTTTTGAGGTTCGCTCCAACGCGGATTATGAAAAAGAATTTTCCGGGACCGCTCTCCTGCGTGCTTCGCGCAAACAAATGATGCGTAACGCGTGTGTCGTCCTGGGTAATTCTGGAAATCCGGAGGCCGTGCCTTATCTGGAAATAGCGTTGGACGACCCGGCGGAGCTTGTCCGTCTGCACGCGGCCTGGGCCCTGGGCCGGTTTGGGGTCAGGGGAGAGGCAGCCCTGGCAAAAAGGCTTTCTGTAGAGAAAGACCTGGGGGTCCGTGAAGAGCTCTCCCATAGCTTAAAAACTCTGGCGGACTGCCGATAATCAGTTAAGATAGAGCCCGTTACCGTACCGCAACTCTTTTTTAACAAGAGTCAGGTGGAATGATCAAAAAGTTTCTTAAATACGCTTTCTTGCCGGCCCTTCTTCTTTTTATTTTCCCTTCCGCTCTTTCGGCCGAAGAAACCGAGAATGATGCCCGCTATGTAGCCCGCGAACTTGAGGCCAAAAAGCAGGCCGCCGCCGCGGCCAATGCTGCCAGTGCTAAAAAAAGTTTCGAACAGGCGGGCCGCATTGCTTTTGAGCAGGTCCTGAACCAGCCTGACAATGTGGAGTTGAATTTCCAATTCGCGCGTCAGCAGGCACAGTCCGGAGATGTGCTGGGCGCTTCGGGTACGCTGGAGCGCATTCTCATGACTCATCCTGAACTCCACGAAGTCCGGCTCTTTTATGCCATTGTTCTTTTCCGTCTCGATAATCTGATCGACGCTGAAAGCGAATTGAAAAAACTCGAAAAGGCGCCTCTTCCAGGCAGCTTGAAATCGCAGGTCGGCCTTTACCGTAATGAAATCAAAAAACGGAAAAAGAAGACCAAATTCGCGATTGTCCAGAGCAATGGTTTTGAATTTGACGATAACCGCAACGCCTCGCCTTCGGACAAGCGCGCGCTTTTCTCGAATGCTCCGGTCAGCACTGTGCCCGGCTCTACCAGCCGCCGGCATGACACCAGCTTCCTGAATATCACGTCAATCGACATGTCCCATGATCTGGGGACCCAGGCGGGGCACAAGCTGATTGGTGGGTTTACTTACTTTCAGCAGGAACAGACCCAGGTGGACAATCTGGATCTAAGCTCCTTCCAATACAATCTGGGCGCTGAGCTCAAGACTAAATACGCCAACATCACCCCTGCCTATAATGGAAGCCAGGTTTTCCTGTCTCGTGAACATTTTTTGCGCACGCAGGGCGGCACCCTTGATTTCACGAGGGCCGTAACCCCCAAATTGGACGTCAACAGCGGTTTCAGTTTTCAACACCAGGATTATCTTCCAATCTCCGAAAACCAGACTTCCCGCGACCGCACGGGCTGGGAAGAAACTTTTAATATGGGCACGGGCTATTCGCTGCCCTGGAATATGCGCGTGGGCATGGGCCTTCTTTACAGTCACAAAAGCGCGCGTACCAAGCATGATACATATAACCGTTACGGATTCGGGCCTTCACACACATGGCTCCTGGGCCGGGGGCAGTTTTTGATCAACACCATCGACGTGAATTTTGACCGGTACAAAGGTTTCAATCCGCAAATCTCGCGGCGTCATCGCAATGACACCACTTTTCGCTACCGCTTGACTTACGGTGTCCCGATATCGACTTTATTTCTGGGTTTTGGAAAGTATCTTCCCGGAGTCATAAAAGACATCAACGCGACGGCAACTTATGAGTTTTACAGGTCTCTTTCGAATTTAAGCAATTACACCTACTCCAATCACAAGGTGCAGGCAATGCTCACAAAAAGATGGGAGTTTTAACATGTGCTATACTTTTGATATGTTTAAAACCACGCTATCTTTTCTGCTTATTCTGGCCTTAACAGTTCAGCCGGCTTTTTCCGCGCCGGTTCTTGCCCCCGCTTCTCCCGCTGCGCCCGCTGCCCCGGATCTTTCAAGAATTGGTGTTGTCGCGGCAGTCAAAGGCACCGTTAAAATGGGCCGTCAGGGGCAGGTGGGTGAGCTTGTCAAAAGCGGCCGCGCTGTTTTTATTGGTGATGAAGTCGCCACGGATGACAAAAGCCAGTTGCAGCTTCTTTTGATTGATGAAACCGTTTTCACGATTGGGCCCAACAGCTCCATCATTATCGACAAGTTTGTTTATGATCCGGCTTCCCAGAGCGGCAAGGTCGAAGCCCAGGTCGTTAAAGGCGCTTTCCGTTTTGTGACCGGAAAAATCGCGCGCCACAAACCTTCTGACATGCATGTTAAGCTGCCTTCAGGTGGAAGCATCGGCGTTCGCGGTACCATTGTGGCGGGCAAATCGGATGGCAACAGTTCAACGGTTATTCTGCTTGGCCCCGGCTCCCAGACCAATACAGATTCACGCGTTGGCCAGATCACGGTTGGCAATGAGGTTGGTGGAGAGGTCAAGGAAGTCACGGTAACACGGCCTGGCTATGGTTCCACGATTGAGGGCCCTGGGGTTGAACCTACGCCCGCTTTTGAAGTACCCGCGGACCAGCTTGACGCTATTATGGGTGATTTGCAGCCTGCTGCCGCTTCTGATTCAACGGGCGAAGAAGGTGGAGTTGGCAGTGGAGATCCAAGCAGTGATGCAGGGCAGGACACGGCCGCGGGCGGAGAATCCGCGGATGTTCTGAGCGAAGCAGGCGCCATTGCTGAAGATCTGAACGCGGAAAGCGCGAAAGCTGCTCAAGGCGCGGCTGAAGATGCAGGAGATATTCAAGACGGCGTTGCTTTTATTCGGGACCTTTTCAGTATTGGCGGCGGGATTTTTCATTATCATCAGGGCAGTGTGTCTCTTTTGGAGAATGGCAGCCCGGGAAGCTCAACCTATAATTTTGATATGGACGTCGATTTCAATAAGGGCGAAGTCGGAGGGACCGGCGCTCAAAACCAAATCTTCGCAAGCACATCGAACGGAACAGTCACTTATGATCTGGGGACCAAGAGTTTTGGCGATGAGAATGATCCGGCTTCGTTTACATTTAACGCCACAAAATCTGCTGGCGGAGCAAATTTTAGCGGCACCGCAATAGTCAACGTTGATTTGTTGAATGAAGATGGCCTGGCGGCAAATAGCGCTGAGCACGACGTTCAATTTTCTTTCACGAGCGGGCCTACGATCAACTACACTGGCGGTTCAACTACGGACGGACACACCTGAGCGAGAAAGCCTTCACAGCTTTTGTTTTACCCTTTACCTGGATTGAGCCAATTTCTTTAGCCTGAAATTTTCCTTCAAGCGCGTTAAACGTATTTTCCCCGATCAAAATGGGTGCGTCATACTGCCCGGAAACACCCTGCAGGCGTGACGCGAGATTCACTTCATCCCCAAGAATCGAATAATCAAAACGCTGGTCGGACCCCATATTGCCCACGCAGCATTTCCCCGTATTGATCCCGATACCCAGCTCAATTCTCTGTTTGGAGTCTTTGTTCCACGTTTGAAGATGTTCCTGCATGGCCACCGCTGCTTCGCAGGCATGCAGCGCGTGCTTCGGGTCATCCAAAGGAGCATTCCAGAATGCCATGATGCAGTCACACATGTATTTATCGATTGTGCCGCCGTGTTTCAGAATAATATCGGTCATGGGCGTTAAAAAACGGTTCATGAAATGGGTCAGCTCTTCAGCGGAATAATTTTCCGACATGGTGGTGAAGCCGCGGATGTCCGCGAAAAGCACGGTCATGTCCTTCATTTCGCCGCCCAGCTTGAGCTGGCCCGGCTTATCTTCCAGCTGTTTGACGACTTCAGGCGCCAGATAACGGCTGAACGCGCCGCGGATATGGCGCTTCTCATTTTCTGTGCGCAGGAAATTTAAGAGGGAAGCCGCCAGGTAAATGGCAAGACACGCGATGGAGGGAACGATAGGATCAAAAAGCAGGCGCCAGTTTGTAAAGGCATGCCAGGAAAAACCGAAGGCTCCGGCCATGAAAAAAAGCGCAAAGGCCGCGCACCACAGAGCGCCTGCCAGCGGAAGCAAAAGCACCAGCACAAGGCCGGTCGCGGTCAGGTAAAGGGTTTCAGCTCCCTCCGCCCAGTCAGGGCGTGAAAGGAAATTTTGTTCCAGGGCCTGCTCGGTCAGCTGAACATGGATTTCCGTGCCCGCTGCAGCAGGATTGAGCGGCGTAGAGCGCAGGTCTTTTAATCCGGAAGCGCTGGATCCGATATAAATGATTTTTCCTTCCACGGTCTTCGCGTCAAAATCGTCTGCCATGATTTTCCAGACGGGAATGAAACGTTCTTTGCGGAAGCCGGAGTCATAAAGCCAGGCTCTTCCCTGGGCGTCGGTGGGGATGATAAGATCGCCTGTTTTGACCTGCACAATCCCGGTTTTTTCTCCAAATCCGCTTTCGCCGCTGCCGCCGGAACTCTTGACCTGAAAGTTGGACGCGCCTTGCGCTACTCGCAGCGACTCAAGTGAAAGAGACGGGTAAATTTTTTCGCCCAGCCTGAAAACCATGGGCACCCGGCGGATGATGCCGTCTTTTTCAGCAAGAAAATTGAAGCTGCCATTTCCCGCTGCGTTTTTTTCAATGTCCGGAAGGGTGACTACGGCGCCTCTAAAAGAGGGGAGAAAATCTTTGGGGTCGTCGCCGCTGTACGCGAAACCTGATTTTAACTGCGGGGTCTTGCCGTTATTTTCCGGGCTGAGAATGAAACCCGTCACGACAGGTGCGCCGGTAAGGGTTTCAGCGAAGGTCTTGTCCGGGTCGGGAAGGGACTGCAGGGCCGTTTTGGCCATGTCGGGCAGCTGCGGCCATTGGGCCGTAAAATTCGCGGGGCTGGTGCGGTCCGGTTCCGCGAACACAATGTCGAATGTGATGGCGGCCGCGCCCGCGTCTTTCAGTTTTTTCACGAGCCCTGCCACTTGCGTTCGCGGCCATGGCCACTGGCCTATTTTTTCAAGGCTTGCGTCATCGATGTCGGCCATAGCCACGGGCGCTTCTCCGTTATACACGCGCGGGTGGAGCCGCTGGAAAACATCGAAAACTTTCAGGGAAACTTCTTCAAGCGGGCCGGAAAGGAAAATTTTAAAGGAGACAATGCCGGCAAGGACGATAAGAGAAAGGAAAAGGGAGCCTGCTTTTTTTGTCAGCGAGCTCATGGAATCTGCACCGCCAGAAGCGTGGTGTCATCATGCTGCGGCGCGTCTTTTACAAATGTTTGCAGGTCTTCCAGAACAGTTTCAGCATATTCCGCCGCGCTTTTTCTGGCCGCGGCGAGTGTTTTCTTCAGCCGCTCAATCCCATATTCTTGCGCTGAAGGGTTGCGTGCTTCGATCACGCCGTCGGTGTAAGCAAACAGGTTGTCACCTGTTTCACAGTTGAAAGAACCTTTCTGGTACTGGGTCCCGTCCACAAGGCCGACCGGAACGCCGCCGATATTTTCAAATTCCTCCAGCTGGCCTCCGGAATTTTTTCTAAGCACAGGATGATGGCCGGCTGAAACGTATTCGATTTTTTTCTTTTCTGTGTCCACCATCAGGCAGAGCAGGGTAACAAACATGCCGAACGGGCTATTTTTGGCCAGGACTGCGTTGAGTTTTGTGACGACTTCGGCGGGGCAGAATGATTTTTGCACCAGAAAGCGGTATTCGGAAATAGTGCGCACCATATAAAGCGCGGCGGGAACGCCTTTGCCGGAAACATCGCCGATTACAATGCCGGTACGGTGCTCGTCAATTTTAATGACGTCATAAAAATCGCCGCCTACTTCGCGGGCAGGCAGGCTGCGGGCAGCGAGACTGACAGGATAGCGGTTGGCTGTGAGGTCGGGCAGGATGTTCTGCTGAATTTCATGCGCAATTTTGAGTTCCTGCCGTGTTTTTTCCTGTTGAACCAGCTCGGTGTGCAGGCGCGCGTTTTCCACCGCGATGGCGGCCTGGTCTGCGAAAGCCTGGAACAGGGAAAGGTCATTGGCGTCAAACGTTTTGCGGCCGCGCGGATTGATGGCTTCAAGGATGCCAATAATTTTCCCTTTGATATGCATGGGCACGCACAGGATGGCCTGGCTTTTAAAACCCGTAGACTGATCAAAACGTTTGGCAAAGAGTTTGTCTTTT
>CAZKMJ010000034.1:0-1410 GCA_964553835.1 uncultured bacterium | reverse complement strand
ACCGCGTGTGTCTTTGTGCGTGTTGTTAACGATCAGGGCCTGGCGCGTTTTGGCCACGGTGCCCGCGATGCCTTCTCCTATATTGACCTGAAAACTTTCCTTTAGGGTGTTGGCTTTGCAACCCAGCGCGACCTTAAAAATCAAATGTTTACCGGACGAGTCCAGCAGCATAAGAGAAGCAGCATGTGTGTTCACAACTTCAGCGGCTGTGTTCATGATGATGCCCAGCAGTTTTTCAAGGTCGAGCGTGGAATTGATCTTGGCATTAACACTCAGGACTTTTTCAAGGCTCTTGATGTGGGACTTTGAAGATTTCAAATTTTCACCCAAAAACTGAAGGCCCAGCCGGCCAGGGCCGCGTAGGCATAGTTAAGGAAAAAGTCGAGACCGCTGCGCATGCGCGGCGAAAGGGGCCGCAGCGCCGCGGGCGCCAGGCTGAGCATGAGCGTGGCGGGTGAGAGCGCGAGAAAACAAAACGCGATGATGGGCCGCTCAATCAGGCCCCAGAGAATTTCAAAACTGGAAATGAAATGGTCAGGCCGCATATTTTTTGAAAAGAAAGTCCTGCGCAGGGAGTGTAGAAAGTAGGCGGCCTTGAAACTGACTCCGATAAAAAGAATCAGAAACAGGGTGATGTGACTGTTGAATCCGCGCGCGGGTTCGCGGGATTCCGGCAGAAAAAAGATCGCGGCCAGAAAAAGCACATGAAAAATCTGGTCGATAGTGAAATACCAGAATGTGTTTTTGGGGTCTTTGGCCTGCAGCGCGTATTTCACCCGGTCTTGCAAATAATGAATGATGGTGATCGACAGGATGAAAATCCAGATCCGCAGGTTGAGATAGGGAAGAAGGAAGGCGACGGAAGCGGCTGTGTGGCAAAGGGCGTGAAGCAGGTGGCCCACCCAGCTTCTGAGTTTGAGGCGATAGAGCTCCTCAAACTGCAGGATGAAGTCCGCGACCATATGGGCGAGGACCAGCTTCAGGAATAAAAACATAAGCGCATTATGCCATTACACTTACGTTAATCAAATATAAATTAGTCAGCCGCGCCGCCCGGGTGGTGCAGATGGACATTCGCAGGGGGGCACGCCGAAGACCATTGAGGACAATTCTGGCTGGCGGCAGGCTGGACAAAAAAAGGCTCCGGGTGTATATTGAAAGTCCTCTTGAGGGCGGAGGAAAACATTTTTTGTCCTTACTTCAATAAAATCAATGAGATGGAGCATTTATGAGCAACGCTAAGAGCATCACGGACGCCAATTTCGATAATGAAGTTCTGAAATCATCCCAGCCTGTGCTTGTGGATTTCTGGGCCGAATGGTGCGGCCCCTGCAAAATGCTCGGCCCGATTGTGGACCGCATTGCCGCGGCCAATTCCGCAAAAATTTCTGTCGCGAAAATGAATGTCGA
>CAZKMJ010000033.1:0-16016 GCA_964553835.1 uncultured bacterium | reverse complement strand
CCTTCTCATAAATCCGCAGGAATGACTCAGCAATGGCTGCCTGATAAGAATAATTCATGGTCAGGTAAGGTTTGTCCCATTCGCCAAACACACCCAGGCGCTTGAACTCCTCTTTCTGGATGGCGATAAAACGCTCCGCGTACTTGCGCGCTTCCTTGCGGAAAGCCACACGCTCGACCTGCTCCTTGCGCTTGCCCATTTCCTTGAGGCACGCGTGTTCGATGGGCAGGCCGTGGCAGTCCCAGCCCGGCACGTAAAGAGAATCAAAGCCGCGCATGGTTTTGTATTTCACGATGATGTCTTTGAGGATTTTGTTCAGCGCGTGGCCGATATGCGTCTGGCCATTGGCATACGGAGGCCCGTCATGCAGGATGTATTTTTCTTTCGCTTTCGCCGACTTGGCGCGGATCTTCTGATAAAGCCCGGCCTGTTCCCATGCCTTGATCATGTCCGGCTCGCGCTTGGCGAGATCGGCCTTCATGGGAAACTGCGTATTCGGCAAATTCAGCGTTGTATCGTACTTTTTTTCCAGAGTCATTTTATATTAACAAATTTAGCAGGACGCATAATCAAATACTCCAAATCCTTAGAGTACTCAATAACGAACCCGACAAGCTCATACCACATGCACGGTTTATAATTAATTTTAAAAACAGGACAACCGCTAATACCACCAAGCTCGTCATCAAGAACCTTGGAAACACCATGAGGATCTCTTTTGACCCAATCCTTCTTGTCAAATTTACAAGTAAACTGATCTTCCGCAACCCGCCTTACTTGCTCAGAGCCACAACTGAAAGTATCAAATCGAATTTCACGAAAAGATAAAATTTCTCTGATCTTGCCGGGAAATCCTCCAAAAGCTATCCAATCTCCTTCTTTTGGAAGTTCGGGCGGCCAATCTTTAGCTTCATAGAAAGAACCTCCAATACCACCATTGGTTTTAGCCTGAGCATTTATTTCTTTCTTTTCTTTTTCAGTAACTTCTAAAGTAACCAAATCATGGGCTGACGAACGAAAAACTATTCGGTTGAGCGGATCATGAATTTTGAGATCGCCAATCTGGAAAATAGCGCCCGGCATCTTGTTGACTAATTCTTCATAGCCTCTTATGACATGCTCAGCGGTTACGATTACCGGCTTATCACCCTGAATTAACGTGGCCGTACCGTTATTGATTTCAACTTGAGTTTTACCATTAGGAGGCGTACCAAAAAAAAGAGGCGCAGCAAACAAAACAGGAAACCTGGTCATTTCTTTCCCAAGATCTCCGGCAAGGGCTTCTCTGGCCTTCGCTTCGTCAAACGTCTTTCCCGTCATATCATTCGCCTGGCTTCCAGGTTTTAATCCCGGCTTCTCTTTTTTTTAGCATGTCTTTTTTTCGCAACATGACCCAAAATTTTGGCTCAGCTTGACCTTTTTCAAAGATCTCAAAACGAAGCCCCTCAGGGTCAATAGCAACCCAATTTTTCCCATCTGGCCGAGAAGAAAATCTGACATTTGTGTTTTTCATTAAATTGCAATACCTTGGGTCGTAATAAAGAAAGGCTGTCGGGTGAAACTCCTCCGCCCCCTCAAGAATTCTCCCCTCATTTCTCCATAAAAAACTAAAAGCAAGCTCTTTCATCCAAAACCGAATTGCCACTAAAGCGGTTCGCAAAAAATCGTGTTCGCCAAGAGTTGAATGTTTTATATAGATAGCATTGCGAATAAATCTAGCCCCTTTTTCAGGGCTATATTCAAAATGCGCGGCAACAAACAGCTCATTATTTCGGCTTTTATCTTTTAAGCTTCCATGTTTCCAAAAATCAGAGACGTCAATGATAAGTCGATTTTCGTTTGAACGAGCCGCTATATCTTTATCCTGAAGACCGACACCTTCGGGTATGTGTCTAATTGAAGTAGCTAATGCTCCTGCCATGCGGGTCACATCGGACAAGTCAGGTTGAAAAGCAAGTCTTTGAACCAAAAGAGCATTCAAATCATCATAAGGCTTCACTACATCATTGATGAATTTCTGAGAATCAATCATAACTTAGAATTTTTTGATGGCGGATTCGAGGAGTTTGTCGAGTTTGGGGCCGGCCTCGTTCGCGGTCTTGATGATTTCCTTGATATCGCAGGGCGGTAAATTGTCCGGATCGCACATGTCGGTGGCAATGCTCAGACCCAGCACTTCCATGCCCATATGCACCGCCGTAATCACTTCCGGCACCGTGCTCATGCCCACCAGGTCCGCTCCCCAACCGCGCAACATGCGGTATTCCGCGCGCGTTTCAAGGTTCGGGCCGCTCACGCCTACATAAACGCCGCGGCGGATGGACTGCTTCAATTCCCTGGCCGTGTCTTCCACAATTTTGGCAAGACGCGCGGAATAAGGCTGCGACATGTCGGGAAAGCGCGGGCCGATGCGCTCGTCATTCGGGCCGATCAGCGGGTTCACGCCCATGAAATTGATGTGGTCTTCAATGATCACGATTTCGCCCTTGCGGTAGTTCAGGTTCATGGCGCCGGCAGCGTTGGAAACGACCAGGATTTTCGCGCCCAGCTCTTTCATGACGCGCACGGGAAACACCACGTCCTTCACGTCATAGCCTTCGTAAAAATGGAAACGGCCTTCCATGACCACGACTTTCTTACTGGAAAGCTCGCCGAACAAAAGATTGCCCGCGTGCGACTGCACGGTGGAAACCGGAAAATTCGGGATGTCTTTATAAGGAAGCTCGATTTCCTTTTTAACTTTGGCCGCAAGGTTGCCGAGGCCGGTGCCCAGAATAATGGCGACTTCGGGCTTCATGTCCGTGTGCTTGCGGATATGCGCGATGGCTTCGCGAAGGCGGTCAAGCAGGGTTGATTCCTGCTGAAAGCGGGTCATGGGCATGTCAGGTGCCTGCTCCGAACTGCAGCGCGAGGGTCACGAGGATGCGGACCACCACGCGGTTGACGAAGAAAAGGAGCATGAAAGCAAGGAGCGGTGTGAAATCCAGAGCGCCGATTTGCAGGGGCACACGGCGCAGCGGCATGAGAATCGGGTCCGTGACCTGGTTGATGAACTGGACGACCGGATGATAAGGCTCGACCGGGAACCAGGAAATGATGATGCGCGCCACCAGGATCCAGTAAAGGATCTGGCAGATGGCGTTGACCAGAAAAGCAAGGCTGCTGAAAAGCTCACCGATGATAAACATAATTACCCTTTCGCGAGTTCTTTGCCGCGGTCGACAGCCGCCTTAACGGCCTGTGAAACGATGTCCGCGATCTTGTTTTGTTCAAAAACTTTCAGGGCCGCCTCTGTAGTGCCGCCCTTGGATGTGACTTGTTTGCGCAATTCTTCGGGCGAATCGCTTGAAGAAGCCGCGAGCAACCCCGCGCCGACCGCCGTTTGCACCGAAAGCAGCCGCGCCTGTTCACGGGTCAGGCCTTCCTTGACTGCCGCGTTTTCCAAAAGCTCCATCAATAAAAAGAAATAAGCCGGGCCGCTGCCGGAAACGGCGGTGACCAGATCAAAATGTTTTTCTTCCAGCACCACGGTTTTACCGCAGCCGGAGAAAATCGCTTCCGCGACCGCGAGCGCCTGCTTGTCGGAAGAAGTTACGGCGGTGATCCCCTGCCCGACTTTAGCGCCAAGGTTCGGCATGGCACGCACCACACGCGCGCCGGTCATGGCCTGGCTGAGTTTCGCAACCGGCATGCCGGCCAGAATGCTGATGACCATTTTTCCCGCGACAGAACCGATTTCACCGGCTGTGGCCGCAAGGTCCTGCGGTTTCACGGCAAGAATCACCGCGTCAGATTTTTTCACTACTTCAGCGTTTGAAGAAGCCAGCGCGGCTTTCCACTTTTTGGAAAATTCCGAAGCCTTGTCCCCGATCTTGTCAAAAACCGTGATCTGCCCGGCATCGACCAGCTTTTTCTCAAGCAGGCCTTCCAGAATGGCGGTGCCCATATTGCCCACGCCAATCAGTCCGATTTTTTCTTTGATCTTCATTTCTTCGCTCCAAATATCGCGGTGCCAAGCCTTAAAAGCGTGGCCCCTTCTTCGATCGCGATCTCATAGTCGCCCGACATGCCCATGGACAAAATGCCCCAGTCATGGCCGGAATACTGCTTCATTAAATCCTGACGCAATATTTTAACCAAAGAAAAGCATTTGCGGATTTTTTCTTTGTCGTCCGTCAGGGGCCCCATCGTCATCAATCCCCTTATACGGATAGCGCTTTTTTTCAGCAGCGGCACCAGGTCGGCGACCCCGTCCAGCGGAAAACCATGCTTGGTTTCCTCACCCGAGCTATTGACCTGGATCAGGCAGTCCACAAAACGGATATTGCGGTTGCGCGCCTGCCTGTCGATTTCCATGGCCAGGTCCACACTGTCCAGCGAATGGATCAACTCCACCTCGCCGATGATCTGCCTGACCTTGTTGGTCTGCAGATGCCCCATCATATGCCATTTGAGTTTCAGTCCTGCCAGGGCCGGGTCTCTTTTTTTGCTCAAAAGGTTCTGCACCCGGTTTTCGCCAAAAACATTCACCCCGGCGTGAAAGGCTTCGGCCACCTGCGCAGGCTCTGCCGTTTTGCTGACGGCAACAAAGGAAATCTCTTCGGGCTTGCGGCCGGCTTTTAAAGCCGCTTCAGCGATCGAACCCCGGATTTTTTTAATTCTCTCTTCAATCTCTGAGCTCATTTACGAAGTTCTTCCAGCGCACCGGAATTTTGGGCGGGCGCGGGAGCGGGCGGAGCGGCAGGCGCGGCCGGAGCATCCTGCTCACGGAATTCCTGGGCCATGGTTTCAAAAATCTGAAAAAGTTTGCGCACATTGGTGCGCGCGATCAGGAAATACAGTTTGTCACTGCCGTGATACGCGATGAAAGAATCGCGGGGCGGCTGTTCTTCGCCGATCCGGATTTCTTCGATCGCGGTCTTCGGGTCCTTACCCCACAAACGGATCCACGGGCTGGTCAGCGAAAATCCCAGGTCGGATTCCGGTGTTTTTTCATCATCCAGGAATTCCTTCACATAAAGGTCCGCGTACTGGCTGACCAGCTGGTCCACGTATTGCTTTGAAATTTTTTTGCCCAGCAGCTCGATGGGCTCAAGCCAGTACCAGTTTTCGCCCTTTTTCTCCACTTCGTACTCACTGCCCAGCGTGCGGATGCGCATGCGCGTGACTTCGTTCAGCGGCGTGCGGAAAACCTGCTTCAGACGCAGCGAATAAGTCGAACGGGTGAAGGCTTTTTTCAGGTTGGCATCCACCAGGAAATATTCCTTGTCGCCTTCCCACCGCGCGTAAACAAACGGGCCCACGGGTGAAGGGTCGCCCAGATAAAGATAACGCCTTTGGCCGTTCTGGGTTTCCACGCCAACTTTAATCGAAGGCCGCAGAAGCCCGTATTCGTCCCAGTCTTTTTCCGGCAGCAGGCGGCGCGCGCGGCCCGAAACACGCAGGGCTGTGACCAGGCCGTCCACCATCAGGTTGTCGGCGGGATAAGCGACAGGAAAACGGATCTTCCAGCTTCCTTCTTTTTTATCGAGAGTCAGGGTTTCGTTGGTTTCAAGGACCTGGATTTGAAGCCAGGTGACAGGCGACTTGTCGTCGGCCGGCATGACCTTGAGCGGGGCTTCAGAAGGCGCGGGCTTGGATTCCTGCGGAACATAATAGAAGTAAGCGCCGGCCACGGCCGCGAAAAGCACGGCCACGGTAAAAGTCACAGAAGTTTTCATACGGTTTTTTTTCTGAGGAACACAAGCACAAGCCCGGCGACCAGAAAAATTCCGGGCACCAGGCCCAAAAGCCCGAACAGCATGATGGAACGCTGGCTGGTGGTCAGGAAAAGCGGCTTGAATTCCAGCTGGCGCGGGGGCAGCGCCACAAAACGGTCGTCGCGCACCAGCCAGCGCAGCACGTTAAGGCCGAAGTTCAAGTTGCCGGAGACCTGCAGATACGCGTCGGTCAAAAAGTCACTGTCACCCACCACCACCATGCGGCCGCCTTTGGGGCCCGGCTGCTGCGCGGCCACGGCCATGCAGATGGGGCCGGCAAGGTCGGAACCCGCGTCGAAAGTGGCCTGGCCTTTTTCAAGGTCCACCAGATTGCTTTCGGCCCAGCTGCCTGAGCTTGTCAGCGCCAGCGGCACCACTTCAATGCCGGGCGTGGGCTCGGCCGTGGGCTGGGCACTGCGGGCCACGGGGAAAAAAGTGGTCTGGTTGAAATTATTGGTCACAGGATGTTCGGTCACATACTGCGCGACCATGGGCACAAGGAAATCACCGCCGGCCACACGGCTCATTTTGTCCACGATCACGTTCTCGCCGATATCAATGCCGAAAATTTTCATGAAATTTTCGTAATTTTTTCCCATGCCGGTGTCCATGGGGTCGATCAGAAAGAAAATACCTTTGCCGAGATTGTAGGCGGTCTTCAGCAGGTTGAAGTCTTCTTCCCCGAATTCATTGTGCGGGCCGGCCACAACCACGGTGTCGCAGAAATCGGGAACTTTGTCGCGCGAAAGGATGATTTCCTGCACATTGTAGTTATGGTTTTCAAGGTTCTGCTTGAACTGGGAAAGCCCGGTGCGTTCCACGCCGTCGAGCATGGCCTCGCCGTGCGACGTAGTGAAGCACAGCGAATATTTCTTGGGGTTCACCAGCCGGACAAGCGCGTTGGTGAAGTTCTCTTCATTGGGCTCGATCACCCGCTCCGTGCGCTGGCCTGCCTGCAGGATGACTGTGTAAAACTGCCCGACATGATATTTTTTAGCCAGGGTCGGGAAACGGTCCGGATCATAAAAGGAATAAGTCATTTTGGGATTCTGGAGTTTGCATTCTTTCAGAAAAACTTCCAGGTTGTCGCGGGCCGGGTCTTCATGCGGGTAAAACGCGAACACTTCGATTTTTTCGTCCTTCAGCCGCTTCATGATTTCCTTGGTCTGCGGCGCGAGCGAATAAATCTTGTCCTTGGTGAAGTCCCAGCGGCGGTTGAAATGCGAAACCAGGAACATGCCCATGATGAAGGTCAGGAGCAGGAGCACGGACACCACCAGCAGCTGGACTCTAATGAATAAATGTTTCATTTTATTTTTCTTCCGCCTTCAAAAAAGAGAGCGGAACTTTTCGAGCCTGAGGAACTATGTTTACCGTGACGAAGGCCGGAAAGTTTTGCTCTCGCATTCTCATCCTTTCCAATTCCTCGTTTCAATGGAGCGCATGGTCAAAAACAGAAAATAAAAATGAAAGAAAATAAAATAGAACAGGTTTTTCAGGTCCATCATGCCCACGGTGAATTCACGGAAATGGCCCAACGGTGAAATGGCGGCCAGAACTTTTGAAAGCATGCCGTCGGACACACCCACGGCCCAGTCCAGGATCCAGAAAATCAAAAGCATGCTGAAGGTAATGACCGCGCTGACGATCGGGCTTTCGGAAATCGATGAAATAAACAAGCCGAGCGAAAGATAGGCCATGCCGATCAACCAGAAACCCAGGTAGCCGCTCACAATCGGCAGCAGCTCCACTTCCCCGCCGATGTGTTTGATAAAAAACACGTATGAAAGCGTGGGCAGAGTCAGCAGCGCGAAAAAAGCGGCTGAGCCCAGGAATTTTCCCCACACGATATCGAAATCGGAAAGCGGATAGGTAAAAAGCAGTTCGAGCGTTTCGTGGCGGCGCTCTTCAGCGAACGCGCGCATGGAAAGCAGCGGCACCAGAAAAATCAGGACGACCGCGGTGTTCAGGAAAAAAGAGCCGAAAACAAAGCGGGTCAGGCCCAGGCCTTCCATGCCCTGAAAAGCCTGCTTGGCCGCGTCGAGCGAAATTTTGGCGTAGCTCAGGACCAGCAGGCAGAAAAACATGCCCGCGGTCAGAAGAAAAAAGAAAAACAGCAGGACGCCGGTCCAGGAATGAAAGTAGGAAAGAAAATCTTTTTTGGCCAGGATCAGGGCGTTTTTCACGCAGTCTCCGCTTCACCGGGTTCGCCCGGCATTTCTTCATTGACCACGATTTTCATGAAAATTTCCTCCAGGCTCAGGCGGCCGGAACGGATTTCAAGCAGCGGGATCTGGTGCTGCACAAAAATGCGTGTGATAGCGGGCCTGAGATCTTCACCCTGCCCCATGGTCATGCAAAAAGACACATGCCCTTCTTTTTCTTCCACGCTGACATGCTCCACAGAGCTGAAAGAACGCAGGATATTCAAGGCTTCGTCCTTGCGCGTGCGGTCACCGATGATGACATAAACTTCATGTGCCTTGGTCAGTCCGGCTTCAAGCTCGGATGTGGTGCCGCTGGCAACGACCTTGCCGCGGTTCATGATCAGCACGCGGTCGCAAACCATGCTGACTTCCGGCAGGATATGGGTGGAAAGGATCAGGCTGCGTTCGCGGCCGATCTCACGGATCAGCTTGCGGATTTCGATGATCTGCTTGGGGTCGAGGCCGTTGGTCGGTTCGTCGAGCACCAGAATGTCGGGATTGCTGATCAGCGCCTGGGCCAGGCCCGTTCTCTGCTTGTAACCTTTGGACAAACGGCCGATCAAACGCTTGCGCATTTCCCAAAGGCCGCAACGTTCCATGATTTCTTCCAGGTGACCGCGCATATTGCGCCTGGAAACACCTTTCAGCCGGGCCACGAAATACAAAAATTCTTCTACGCGCATGTCAGGATAAAGATTCACGGACTCAGGCAGGTAACCGATTTTCTTTTTGGCCTCGCGCGGGTGCTGGAAAAGCTCTATGCCGCCCACAAACACTTTGCCTTCGCTGGGCGGGAAAAATCCGGTCAGAATGCGCATGGTTGTGGTTTTGCCCGCGCCGTTGGGGCCAAGAAAACCCAGCACTTCACCCTGCTTTAACTCGAACGAAACCTGGTCAATGGCCCGGAACTTTCCGAAATCCTTGCACAGGTTTTCGACCCGCACTTTAACGGGCGCCGCCGCTTTATCCGCCATGCTGGACCTTTGTGAATTTGCGTTTGCCGGTCTGCACCAGCACTTCTTTGGAGAGATCAATGACAGCCGCAAGATCGGAAATTTTTTCCTGATTCAATTTCACGCCGCCCTGCTCAATCATGCGTTTGGCTTCGCTTTTGGAAGTGACATGCCCAATCGCGACAAGCAATGAAACGATGTCCATGGACTTCTGCGCGATTTTTTTGTTTTCGATATCATCGGGCAGGCCCTTTTCCTTAAACATGCGGTCAAATTCCTCGCGCGCGGTTTTGCCTTCGCCTTTGCGGAAGAAATCCGTGATCTTTTCCGCCAGGTCGGCCTTGGCATTGCGCGGATCGCCCTTTAACTTTTCAAGCAGCGCCTTCTGGTCCGCTTCCGGCAGGCCGCTGGCATACTGGGTGTAAACCGGCACCAGCTTGTCGGGGATGGACATCAGCTTTCCGAAAATTTCCTTGGCCGGGTCATTGATGGCGATGGCATTGCCCAGGCTCTTGCTCATTTTTTTGACGCCGTCCGTGCCTTCGATGATCGGCAGTGTCATAATCATCTGAGGCTTCTTGCCCCAGATTTTCTGCAGTTCACGACCCACCAGTAAATTGAATTTCTGGTCCGTGCCCCCAAGCTCAAGATCGGAATCAATCACGACGGAATCATAACCCTGAAGAAGAGGATATAAAAACTCGATCAGCGCGATGGGTTGATTGGACTTGTAGCGTTTGCTGAAGTCGTCGCGTTCGAGCAGGCGCGCCACCGTGTACTGCGAAGTCAGATGAAGAAAATCGGCCGGAGACATTTTGGCCAGCCATTCGGAGTTGTAGCGGACCTCGGTCTTGGATTTATCCAGGATTTTGAAAACCTGTTCCTGGTAGGTCAGCGCGTTCTGCTTGATCTGTTCTTCGGAAAGCATGGGACGGGTTTCGCTGCGGTGTGAAGGATCGCCAATGCGCGCCGTGAAATCGCCGATGATGAAAACCACAAGGTGGCCGCAGTCCTGAAACTGGCGGAGCTTGCGGAGCGGGACCGTGTGGCCGAGGTGAAGGTCCGGGCTGGACGGGTCGGCCCCGTATTTGATACGCAGGGGCTTCTTGCCGAGCTGGTTTTTCAACTCGTCAGGAGAAACCATGTCGACCGCGCCATGGGTCAGAATCTTAAACTGTTGTTCCTGCATAATTTGGGTCATTCTAGCAGGGAAAGAGGCCTTCGGCAAGCAAGCTTGTCCTCAACCCGCTCTTTGGACAACTTACTTGCCTCAGTTTAAGGCGAAAGGTACAATGCCCCGCATGTCACCCATCCATCCGACCGCTATCGTAGGCACCAACGTCAAGCTGGGCTCAGGCAACGTCATAGGCCCCAATGTCATCATTGAAGACGGAGTGCACATTGGGGACAACAACCAGTTCCTGGCCGGCGCCTATATTTGCTCGGGCACTGAAATCGGCAATGCGAATGTCGTTCACATGCATTCGGTAATCGGCCACACCCCGCAGGACCTGGCTTTCAAATACGAACCGACTTTTACCAAAATCGGCGACCACAACGTGATCCGCGAGTTTGTGACCATTCACCGCGGCACCAAGGCCGGCTCCTACACCACCATCGGCAGCCACAATTACATCATGGCCTATTGCCATATCGCTCACAACTGCCTGGTCGGCAACCAAGTCATCATGGTCAACGGAGCTTCTTTGACCGGACATGTGGAAGTCGAGGACCGCGCGTTTCTTTCCGGCATGACGGGTTTCCATCAGTTCACACGCATTGGAAGGCTGGCCATGGTCAGCGCGCTTTCAGCGTTTAACAAAGACATTCCCCCGTTCATCATGTGCGGAGGAAGGCCTGGTGTGGCGCAGGGAATCAATGTGGTGGGCATGCGTCGCGCGGGTATTTCAGGTCCGGTCCGCGAAGAAATCAAGAAATGCTACAAACTGCTTTACCGCTCAGGTCTGAACACCAGCCAGGCACTTGTGGAAATCAAAAAGCAGTTCACAAGCCCGGAAGCGCAGCACCTGGCCCGGTTCATCGAGTCATCCAAGCGAGGAATTATCGCGGGCAGCGGCGAGGCCGAGGTCAGCGACGAGGAACTGGTCTAAAAAGTATTGGGCCACAATCTCGTGGCCTTCCTGGTTCCAGTGTAGGTCTCCCTTCAGATAATACCGCTTCGCGGTATCTTCCGGCTTTCCAAGATTAAAAAATACAGGGAAATAATTCAGGAATTTAACCCCGTTTTTCGAGGCCCATTCCTTCCAGAAAATTTCCTGCAGGCTGTTTCGGGTCTGCTTCAAAAGCTGCTCGCGCGAGGGATAAACCGCAAGGATCATGGGAATGTTTCGCTGTTTTAAAAACGCGAGCAATCCATTCATGCGCTTCTCGGCCAACCCCAACCCTTCCCGGCCGTAATCATTGAATGCCTTTTCCTCGTAACTCCAACGGCTGAGGTTGTAATTCCTTTCATTCTGGATTTTCTGGATACGGGGCTGATCCAAAACGATCCATTTGATCTTCAAAAGCAGTCTGCAGGTAACCGAATTTCTTTCAAGGAATTCCAGCCAGGAGCGCCGGCGGTGCTGGACAGGCCGTGGTTCGTTTAGCTCCGCCTCATATTCAACCTCATTCATAATGTCTGAATTGTCCAGAAACACAACGACTTCGTCCACTTCCAGGCCCTGTTGCCCGATAAAATATTGCAGCTTGCGCTGATAAAGCACGGGAGAATAAGAAACGACGCCGGCATTCAGGACCTCAATGCCTTTACCGCTCAACTGACGGGCAATGCGCCCCACAAAAGCCTCCTCATAATCCACGCCGATACCTTCCGTGAAAGAGTCCCCGATAAAAAGCAATCTGCGAACGCCAGGGGTTTTTTTCAGGCTGATTTCACGGGCGTTGAAGTCACGGAAGCCCAGAGAATTGGTTACCATGTGGAAGGTGTACTTCCCCCACTTGAGCGTTGTGTCCACACCAGGTTTTAGACCGTGATGAAAAATATCAGATTTTACTCTTGTGGTTTTCTGGAGTGAGTGGGGTGCGATCAGGAAAGTATAAGCATTGCCTGTTAAAATGTCCGCCAGGAGAAACAGAATAATAAAAAAAACAGGAGGCCTAAGCTTTTCCAAGGATCAGGATGGAGTTTTTACCGCCGAAACCAAAAGAATTTTTCATGACCACTTCGATTTTCGCTTTCCTCGATTTGTTAGGCACATAATCAAGGTCACACTCCGGGTCGGGAATTCCATAATTAATCGTAGGCGGAATTTCCTGATTTTCCATGGCCAGAATGGCCGCGACCAGTTCAACAGCTCCCGCCGCGCCGATCAAATGGCCGATCATGGACTTATTGGCTGAAATCGGGATTTTCGGCGCCATGTCACCGAAAACCTTCTTGATGATCATGGTCTCCGTCTTGTCGTTCAGCGGCGTTGAAGTGCCGTGCGCGTTAATGTAATCAATATCCTGCGGCAGGACGCCGGCGGTCTGCATGGCCATTTTCATGGCGCGTACGGCTTCCCTGCCTTCCGGGTCTGGTGCGGTCATGTGATACGCGTCGCAGGTCATGCCATGCCCCAGAATTTCTGCGTAAATATGCGCGCCGCGTTTTTTCGCGTGCTCATATTCCTCCAGCACCAGAATCCCCGCCCCCTCGCCAAGAACAAACCCGTCGCGGTCGCGGCTGAACGGCCTTGAAGCCTTCTGGGGATCTTCATTGCGCGTGGACATGGCGCGCGCCACACAAAACGCGGCAAGAATTCCTGGATAAATCGAAGCTTCCGCGCCTCCCATGACCAGAAAGTCCATAGAGCCGTTGGCAATGGCTTCAAACGCGTAGCCACCGGCGTCCGACGCCGAAGAGCACGCGGTGGAAATGGAAAAACTGGGGCCTGTGATGCCGAGTTCAATGGAAATGTTACTGGTGCAGGCGTCTGGAAAACCGGCCAGCGCGGTAAATGGATTAATGCGCATGGGGCCTTTTTCCATGAGCGTAGTGTGCTGATTGAGAATGTAGCCGTGGCCCGCCATGGCGGTGCCGATGATGACACCTGTTTTTTCGCGGCCGCCGTTCTGCTGGAAGTTAAGGCCCGCGTCCTGCACCGCCATTTTGGCGGCAGCAACCGCGAGCTGGGACGTGCGGTCCATGCGCTTCAAACGTTTGGCATCAATGAATTGGGCTGGATCAAAGTCCTTGATCTCACCGGCAAACTGGGTGGTAAAAGCGGAAGGATCAAAAGCTGTTATGCGGGAAATACCGGAGCGCCCTTCTTTAAGGGCGCTCCAGAATGCGTCTTTACCGAAACCGATCGAGGAAATTACCCCGAGGCCCGTGACAACAACACGCCGTTTTCCTGTGTTGGCGGCTGCCACGGTTAATACGCTTACCGTGAGGTAACGGTTTCTTTGCAGCTCAGCGCGATTTTACGGGCTTCGTGGTCAACGTTCAGGATGCTGACGCTGATCGAATCGCCGCCGCGGAATTTCTTTTCGAGATCCGCGGACTGGGTGCCCGGGATTTCAGAAACATGGACCAGGCCTTCGAGCCCGTTCTCAAGTTCCACGAAAAGTCCGAAGTTCACGATGCGGGTAATTTTACCCGTCATGTTCATGCCCGTAACAAGTTCCTTGGTCAGCTGGTCCCACGGATCATCCGTGAGCTGCTTCATACCAAGAGAAATTTTCTGAGCGTCGGTATCGATCGAAAGGACCATGACGTCAACGGGTTCGCCCTTTTTAAGAACATCGCTGGGCTTGTTAACCTTGTGGGTCCAGGAGATATCGGAAATGTGCACAAGACCGTCAATGCCCGGCTCAAGCTCGATAAACGCGCCGTAGTCGGTCAGATTGCGGACAGTGCCCTTCACCTTTTCACCAATCTTGTACTTGCTGGTGACCTTGGACCAGGGATTTTCCTGGGTCTGCTTCATGCCAAGGGAGATTTTCTTGCCGTCCTTGTCCATGTTCAGGATGACAACTTCCACTTCATCGCCGATCTGGAGCAGTTCGGAAGGATGGGTCACTCGCTTGGTCCAGGACAACTCGCTGATGTGCACAAGGCCTTCAACGCCCGGTTCAAGCTCCACGAAAGCGCCGTAAGGCAGGATGTTCACAACCTTGCCCTTGACCTGCACGCCGGATGAATACTTGTTTTCAACAGAACCCCAAGGATTGGCGCTCTTCTGCTTGAGACCCAGAGAGACCTTCTCGTTGGCGCGATCAATGGAGATGATCATGACATCCAGTTCATCGCCCAACTTGACCATTTCGGACGGATGGGACAAACGGCCCCAGCTCATGTCCGTGATATGAAGGAGACCATCAAGATCGCCAAGGTCCACAAACACGCCGAAATCGGTGATGTTCTTCACACGGCCGCGGACAACCTGGTTTTCCTGCAGTTCCGCGATCTTCTTGCCGCGGGCCTGGGAACGTTCCTTATCAAGGAAATCCTTGCGGGAAACGACCACGTTCTTGCGCTTGTGGTTGATTTTGACGATGACAAACTTGCTGTTGAGACCAAGGAACTGGTCAAGATTACGGGTGGGCTTGCTGTCCACGAGGGAGGCCGGCAGGAAGGCTTCCATGCCGATATCGACCATGAAACCACCGCGTACCTTCTTGAAAACTTTACCTTCAACAATGCTGCCTTCTTCGGCATTAACGAGAAGGTCGTTCCAGGTGCGCTGGCGGTCAGCCTTGCGCTTGGACAGGACAACGATGCCCTCTTCGTCATTAAAGGATTCGAACAACACGTCGGTTT
Organism: uncultured bacterium; assembly: GCA_964553835.1. Lineage (GTDB taxonomy): Bacteria > Omnitrophota > Omnitrophia > Omnitrophales > Aquincolibacteriaceae > CAYLPP01. The sequence continues at coordinate 1,330 of CAZKMJ010000033.1, read as the reverse complement.
CCATACCAAGCTGGACTTCAGACGGGTCCGTGAACTCATCAATATTTAAAGTGCCTTCGGCCTTGTAGCCAATGTCAATCATGACCTCCCGACCACGGATGGCGACAATCTTGCCTTTAACAACTTCGCCTTCCTCAAAATTCTGGATAGTCTTTTCGTATAGATCGGAAAATTGGGAACTCATAACTGGTTAAGGCCTCCTGGAAGATATTTCAAATGATTACGACGGACTTTGCGATACCCGGGAGTTCTAAAAGGCTGAACTGGAATGGGTTATATCGGTCCTGTCGAAGTGGAGGGATTATAGCACACTGGAAGGCTTTGCCAACATGATTTTAAGGGGGCCTGGAAGGCCCGTCAAATCAGGGTTTTACGCGTGTACGGCGCTGTGCCATGGCCTTGAGAAAGGCCTCGAGCTTCCGGGCGTTTCCGCCGAGCACCAGACGCTGAAAAGCACGGAATTCCCGTTCGAACTTCCTGAATACGGGCTTCAGGGCCTTGCGGTTGGAAAGAAAGATGGGCACCCAGACCGAAGCATCGGCCTGCGCGACGCGGGTGGAGTCCATGAACCCCCCTGCCGCGAACGGGTAAGACGAAGGAGCGGCCGAAGCCACCAGGCAAACAGCTGAAGCATGCGGCAGATGGCTGATCTCGGCAGCAATACGATCGTGCTTTGCCGCGTCCATCTCATGCACCCTGCCGGAAATCTTTTTCCAGAACGCCTTGACCGCGCCTGAGCTTTTGGAGTTTCCCGAACGGACCACAAAAGTCATGCGGTTGTCATAAAGCTTCGGGTTGGAGACTTTGATACCACGGGCATGTGAGCCGGCCATGGGATGCGCGCCCACAAAGGTGATTTTTTTGAACTTCCGCTTCGCGGCCCAGGAGCAAATCTCCTCCTTGGTGCTGCCCACATCCGTAACCAGCGTGCCGGGCCGTGCCGATTTCTCGATTTTGGCCAGCAGGGACTTGAAGGTGTCGACCGGAGTGCAGAGGATGATCAGATCGGAAACGCGCGCGGCCTCATTCAGGTCTTTAGAGCCCTGATGGATCCATTTTTTCCTGAGCGCTTCGCGCACCGCCGCGGCATTGCGGCTGACCCCCACGATCTTTGAACCGGGGAATTTCCTGCGGCAGGCCGCTGCAAGCGACCCACCCATCAGTCCCAGCCCAACGATCGTGATGGTTTTAAATTTCAAATTTCCCTTCCGACGACTTTGGCAATCCCGCGCAGTTCATCCATCATCTTCACAAACTGGTCGGGCAGGAGCGACTGAGGACCATCGCTCTTGGCCTGTTCAGGGTTGGTATGCACTTCCACCATGATACC
>CAZKMJ010000032.1:13637-16031 GCA_964553835.1 uncultured bacterium | reverse complement strand
TATAAGCGCATGGATCCCTGGAACTGTTCACTGGAAGATGTATGCAGCAGCTTGGGCTCGTCCCTTTCCGACGGGCTTTCTGAGGCAGAAGCCCGTGCCCGTTTGGAGAAATCAGGCTACAACGAACTCCCAAAAAAAACGGGTAATCCCGCCTGGAAGATTTTTTTAAAACAATTCAATTCTCTGATCGTTGTAATTCTCCTGGTTGCGGCTGTGGTTTCAGGTTTTCTGGGTGAATGGGAAAACACAGTTGTCATCAGCGTAATCATCATCCTGAACGCGCTTTTGGGTTTCGCACAGGAATATCACGCTGAAAAATCCATGGCTGCGCTGCTGAAACTTTCCGCTCCAACTTCAAAAGTCATCCGGGACGGCAGGTTGCTGATCCTTTTTTCCCGCGAGATCGTGCCTGGCGACCTTGTTCTGCTTGAACAAGGTGATTTTGTTCCGGCTGACGGACGCGTCATCAAATCCTACCTTTTACAGACCCAGGAAGCCGCATTGACCGGTGAATCCGAACCCGTCAAAAAAGAAACCGCTGCCGTGCATGGTCGGCAAATCGCCGTGGGCGACAAAAAAAACATGGTTTTTACGGGTACTTCAGTGGTTTATGGAAAAGGCTATATTCTGGTCACCGCAACCGGTATCAAAACCGAGCTGGGCCGCATAGCCTCATTGCTGAAGGCGGCAAACCAGGAGAGGACACCACTTGAAAAAAAGCTTAATCAGCTGGGCGCTCAACTGGTTTTTCTGACTCTGGTTATTGTGGGCCTGGTTTTCATAATTGGTGTCGCGCGCGGTTACAGTTTTATCAACATGTTTCTTGTTTCCATCAGCCTGGCGGTCGCCGCCATTCCCGAAGGCCTTCCGGCGGTGGTGACGATCGCACTTGCTTTTGGTGTTAAAAAAATGGCGGCGCGCAATGCCTTGGTCCGCCGGCTTTCCTCAGTTGAGACGCTTGGCTGCGCGACTGTCATTTGCACGGACAAAACGGGGACGTTGACCAGAAATGAAATGATGGTCCGGGAACTCTGGGTGAATCTGAACCATCTGCGCGTGACCGGATCGGGGTATGAGCCGCGCGGAGAATTTTTCGATCGTGAACAGAAGATTGCTCCGCAGGACCACGAGGCTTTGATGCTGGCCCTGAAGGCCGGCGTGCTTTGCAATGGAGCGAAACTTTTCAATGAAGGCGGGGAGTGGAAAGTTGTAGGGGACCCGACGGAAGGCGCGCTTTTGGCGCTTGCGGAAAAAGCGGGCTGTAAAAAGGATGAATTGGAAAAGCAAAACCCCGTTATGGAGGAGCTGCCTTTTGATTCTGAACGCAAGCGCATGAGCGTGCTGCGTAAAACCTCCGAAGGCCTGGTTCTCTATGTTAAGGGAGCCCCGGACGTAATTCTGGAGCTTTCAAATAAAATGTGGGCGCATGGCGGCGAAACAGAGTTGAGCGATGCCCAGAGGAAAATGATTTCCGGTATCAGCCGCCGGTTTGCAACCCAGGCGCTGCGTGTGCTGGCTATCGCATATAAAAAAATGCCGGAAAACGCGGTTCTTCATCCTTCCAGCGAACAGGCCCTGACTTTTGTAGGCCTGGTGGCCATGATGGATTCGCCCCGGACGGAGGCCCGCGCGGCCATTGAAACCTGCCGGGCCGCGGGTATCAGGCCTGTTATGATCACAGGCGATCATAAGGAAACTGCGTTTGCCATTGCTACCGAATTGGGCCTGATGGAAAAAAATTCAAGCGCACTGACAGGGTTTGAGGTCGATTCGTTGTCACCTGAAGCATTGCGGGAAGCTGTAGGGCACGCGCAGGTTTTTGCGCGCGTTTCTCCTGAGCACAAGCTTAAAATTGTGCGAGCGTTCAGTTCCAACGGTCAGATTGTAGCCATGACCGGCGACGGGGTGAACGACGCGCCTGCGCTTAAAGAAGCGGACATCGGAGTTGCTATGGGCCGCGGGGGCACGGATGTGGCCAAGGAAGTTTCAGATATGATCATCACGGACGATAATTTCGCTTCCATTGTTCACGCGGTCGAAGAAGGGCGCGGGATATACGACAACATCATGAAGTTTGTTTATTACCTGGTTTCGCATAATTTGGCGGAAATTTTTGTCCTTTTTCTAGCCATGCTTTTTGGTTTCCGTGATCTTAACGGATCGCCGTTTATTCCGCTCACCGCACTGCAGATTCTCTGGATGAACCTTGCCACCGACGGGCTTCCGGCTCTGGCTTTGAGCCTCGACAAGGCAGATCCCCGGATTATGCGGTATCCGCCCCGCGATCCCGCGCGGCCCGGTCTTGACAGTATCGCGCTCATTAAGATTGGTCTAAGCGGTCCTCTGCTTGCGGCAGGTGCTTTTCGAGCAGGGCGAGCACGCCGGGGGTATGGG
>CAZKMJ010000032.1:0-13627 GCA_964553835.1 uncultured bacterium | reverse complement strand
ATGGCGCCATGTCGATTGCTTTGTGCCGGGGGTTGCTCTTGTCTTTTGCCGGACCGGCCTGGACAAAGGACCTGTGTACGCGCAAAGCATGACGCTGACCAGTCTGATTTTTTTTCAGTTTATTCCAATTCAGATGATCCGGCACACTTACCACCTTCCATTTTTTTCAAATATCTGGCTGAACGCGGCGCTCGCGACTTCATGTTTGTTGCAGCTTATGGTTCTTTACGTCCCGTTTTTTCAGAAAGTCTTTGGCACTGTGCCTCTTGATCTTCATGAATGGCCGATTCTTTTTTTGACCTGCCTGGGTGTCTGGGCAGCGGGAACAGCCGCATTTCGACTGGTGGATTATATTTGTTTAAAACGTAATTCTGGTTTGTTATCATCCTAGAATGAAATCAATTGATAACGGGAAGGGCTTTGTCCCGGCCCTGGCCCGGTTCATTACCCGCAACGCTCTTTGGATTGTGGTCGGTTTTACTGCTGCCACGGCTGCTGTCATTCCTGTTGCCGCTCGCCTGAAGCTGCACGCCAACTTTCTGGACCTTCTTCCAGCCAGCCACCCCAGCATTATCAATCTCAAGGAATTGATGAGCCATGTGGGCGGCACCAGCTTTCTTCTCGCGGTCGTTGAGTCCAAGGACGAAAAAACAGCGTCTGAAGTTACGAAAATTTTCAGCGAGAAGGCGGCTTCCTTCCAGCAGGTTGAGTATGTGGACAACCGGACCAATGTTCCTGCATTCGAAAACCGGAAGCTTCTTTTTCTGGACCTGAAAAGCACGGAAAAGCTGAAAAAAAATATAGACGGCCTGATGGGCTATTACCGGCGCAAGAGTAATCCTTTTTATGTGGACCTGCTGGGAGAAAAGGAGCCCAAGGTCGACGAAGGTCTTGAGCTGGAGGAAAAAATCTCAAAAGTTGGGGGGTTTTCCGCGAAAGACAGGGAGTCTTTCCTTCAGGTCATTTTACTGAAGCCGAAGCATCCCATTAGTGACTTCGTTAAGACTGAACAGCTTCTGACCGAGGCCTATGCCAGTTTTGATGAAATCAAGAAACAGTTCAAAGAGCCGGTGACTCTTGGTTTGACGGGCCCGTATCGCACCCGCTTTGAAGAATACAAGACCATTAAACGTGATCTGCAGAGAACGGGCGTGGTTGCGACTCTTCTTCTTCTGCTGATTAATGTGATTGCCTTCCGGAATTTCCGCTCCATTATTTACGCGTATCTGCCCCTTGTCGTGGGCACGGTGTGGATCTGGGCGTTTACAGAAGTTACCATCGGCTATCTGAATATAATCACTGCCTTTTTGGCTGCAATCCTGTTCGGCATGGGCGGTGACTACACCTTCCATATATTGGTAAGCTTTGAGGAAGACTATCAGCTGACCGGAGACTATGAAAAAGCCATCCAGATGACCTTTGCTGAGCTGTGGACGCCCATGTGGTCCAGCATGTGGACTACCGCTGTGGTTTTTTACGCCATGATCATCAGCGGGTTTGAAGGCTTCAGGCATTTCGGCATCATTGCGGGCGTCGGCATTGTTATTTCATTTGTGATCGTCCTTCTCCTGCAGCCTGCGCTGATTGTGCTGGGTGAAAAGTATTTCCCCAAAAAACGAAGGCCCGCGGGCAAAGGATTTGAAGTCACCAAACCTATGGTTTACGGCGCTATTGCGGCGGGAGTTTTGTTCACTTTGTTTTCAGTGACTCAAATCCCGAACGCCAAGTTTAATTATGATTTCCACGATCTACAGGCAAAAAACGATGACACGCTGGAACTGGCTTTTAAAATCGGCAACTATTTTGGCGTTCAGCTGACGCCGGTTGTATTCATGGCCCCAGACCGCGGCACCGCAACAAAACTTGCCACGGAAATTAATCGTTATGTAAGCAGCCATCCCGGCACGTATTTTGATTTTGCCGCCGCAGTCAGTTCTCATGTTCCCAGGGACCAGGAGCAAAAAATAAAGGTGCTGGGAGAGATTAACGACCTGGTCGAGGCCAAAAAGCCTCTGATCAAGGGCCTGGACGCGGCGACCAAGAAAAAAATTGAGGACTTGCAAGTCCAGCTTAAACCGCAGCCTTTTGACTATAAAGACCTGCCTGAAGGTATTGTGACGCAGTATGAGGGGCATGACAAAAAAATTTCAGCAGTTTTTCTTTATCCATGCATCAGGATCATGGACGGGGAGAAAGCCAAAAAATTTGTGCGAGAAGCCCGTGATTTTCCCGTGCCTCCGGGCGTAAAGTTGGCGGGTGAGCCCGTTATTTATGCTGATATTCTCAATCGCATTGAAGCGGATACGCCCATCGCGCTGAGCATCAGCACGTTGATCGTCTTTATACTGGTGCTTTTCCATTTCCGGCGACTGGACCATACGCTCTGGGTGCATGCACCCCTCGCTTTAGGCTGTCTGTGGATGGTCGGAATGATGGGGCTGGCCCACTTGAAGCTGAATTTCTTTAATATGGTGATTATGCCGGCCATTCTGGGTGTTGGCATCGACAACGGTATTTACATTTTTGACCGCTACCGCGAGAGGAAAAGCGAAAATTTCTTCGAAAGTATGAAGAAGTCTTTGAAAGGTGTCATGCTGTCCTCTTCTACCAATATTTCGGGCTTTGCCAGTATTATGTTTGCGACTCACCAGGGCATGGCTTCCATGGGCAAGCTTGGTTTTTACGGGTTCCTGAGCTGCCTTCTGACCTCTGTAGTTTTTATTCCCGCGCTGATCGAATTTTACGAATTTAAACGCTCGCATGTTTTTGACCGCGAAAAAGAAAAGGTATGAAAAGAATAATTCATCTCCTGCTTTTTCTGGTAATGACTCAGAATGCTTATGCCGCCATCCATACTGAACTAGTGGAGTACAGGGACGGGGAAGCAGTCCTCGAAGGTTATCTTGCGTTTGATGAAGACAGGGTTTTTGAAAAACGGCCGGGCATGCTGATCATTCACGACTGGATGGGGCTTGGGGATTTCGCGAAGAAAAAGGCTGATGAAATGGCGGCCCTTGGTTACACAGCCTTTGCCGCGGACATTTACGGGAAGGGCGTACGCCCCGCGGACCAGAAAGAAGCAGGGGAGCAGGCTTCCATTTATAAAAAGGACCGCCAGCTGATGCGTTCACGCTCGGCCGCGGCACTTGAAGTGCTCAAGAAAAATCTCGACACTGACCCGGCGCGTATCGCGGCCATGGGCTATTGTTTTGGCGGCATGGCAGTTCTTGAGCTGGCGCGCAGCGGCGCGGATGTCAAAGGCGTGATCAGTTTTCACGGCGGGCTCGACACGCCGAACCCGGAGGACGCTAAAAACATCAAAGCCAAGGTCCTGGTTCTTCACGGCGCCGATGATCCTTTTGCTCCAGCCAAGGATGTTCAGGCCCTCGAAGAAGAGATGCGCAATGCCAAAGTCGATTGGCAAGTGGTGCTTTATGGCGGGGCGGTGCACTCTTTTACCAATCCTGCCGCGGGGGGCGACCCCTCCAAAGGAGCGGCTTATAACGCCTCTGCCGACAAACGCTCCTGGCAGGCTATGCTGGATTTTGTAAAGGAAATCCTCAGCGCTCCGTAAGGCCCCTGTAAAAATCTTGTTTTGCTTCAAATCAAGCCTTGAATTCACCCTCCCCAGAGGATATACTTCGAAGTGTAGATAGTTCAAATATTAAACTATTTTAACCCTTAACTAATATGCCCCCGACACTGATCGAGCAATTCAGGGAAATTCAGCCAAAGTTCTCGCGTCTGTATACTCGCATGCTGGCGGAATCGAAGCTGACCCAGCCGCAGTACGCAGTCCTTCTTGAGTTGCTGCAGTCTGCTCCCAAACCCATGCCTATGACTGCCATCAGCTGCAAGCTCCACATCACCAAGCCCGCAGTCACCAACCTCGCGGACAAGCTTGAAAAAAGCGGCTATCTAAAACGTATCAGCCATCCCAGCGACCGCCGCGTTTCGCTCCTGCAGCTGCAGCCTTCCGGAAAAAGGGCCGCTGAAAAAATGCGTACCGGATTTCTGAATGTCATGATGAAGGCCGTAGGGCAGTTCAGCCAGTCTGAAAGAAAAACCATCCAGCGCTTTTATTCTGTGCTTTCCAGCAGTGTGGATAGCTCCATGGTCATGGGTAAAAGGGGATGCTCATGAAAAAGCTGATCCTCTTTCTTCTGATTATGGGATGCTGCGTGGATGCCTGGGCCATGGCCCGCCAGCCCAAAGAACAACCGGCCCCTGAAAACAAACCCGCGGTTTCCCTGGCCCTGGACGAAGCGTATGAAATGGCCATGCGCAGAAGCGATGAGCTGGCCATCAGCCGGCAGGAAGTTTCGCGTACATGGGGAAGTTTTCTGGAAGCCAGCGGTGAAGCCATTGGTGATTTTGATTATGTTGCCACGGAATTGAGGCAGGACCCGCAAAAGGGAACAGGTTCAGGAACCGATGGCGCGAGCGGAACTCTGACCCGAAGTGAAAGGCGCGAAAGACGATTTGAATACAGCCAGCCGATTTTCCAGGGATTCAGGTCTCTTGGCGCGTTGACAGGCGCGGGCAGCTTGAAGAAACAGAGGCAGGGCGAATATGAAAGGGCCAAGCAGCTTCTTTTCATTGATGTGTTCAACGCTTTCTATGAATATATCCGCCTTGGCAAGGACGTGGAGATCATCGAGGGAATTTTAAATCTGTCCAACGACCGTATTCGCGACCTGAAACAGTGGGAAGAAATCGGCCGTTCCAGGCCCAGTGAAAGTGCCACGGCCCGTGTGACGCTTGAAACATTCAAGGCCGACCTTGCCAAGTCACGCAGTGACATGGCCAACGCACGGAATCTTTTCACGTTCTTGATTGGGATGGCCCTGGATGCGGGAGAGCTCAAAGATGAGGTCCTGCCTTCACCTTCCAGTGAGCCGTTCGACTTGCTTGAACTTGTCAGGAAGCGTCCTGACGTCGAGGCCAGCCTCCAGGCGATCAAGACCGCGCGCGGCGCGCTGATTGTGGCGCAGGCCGACTTGTGGCCCAAGATTACGCTGGATGCCAACCTTTACGAACGCCGCGAAGGTTTTCAGTCAGGAACCAGCTGGGACACGCTGGTGACCATGCGTGTGCCGTTGGGCAAGGGTGGGACCACGGTCGGCGGCGTTCAGGATGCGCTAAGTGACTGGAAAGAAGCCAAGTCTACTTATTCACTGACTCAACGCAAGGCTCAAAGGGAAATCATGGACGCGTATGACAACTGGAAAAATTATTCAGAGCGTTACGCCGCGCTTGAAAAGTCACTTGAGGCGGCGCAGGAAAATTTCACGCTCCAGAGCGAGGACTATAAGCGTAGACTAGTCAGCAACCTTGATGTGCTTGCGGCGCTTCAGTCTCTTTTTCAGACCAAGCGTGACGCCAATACAGCATTCTATGACATGAAAAAAAGTTACTGGCAGCTGGAAGTTGCCAAAGGCAATTGCTGTGGAGAATAACAAATGACGCTGTCTGATTTTTCAATTAAAAATCCGGTTTTCGCGTGGATGCTCATGATTGGGCTGATTGTGTTTGGCTGGATCGGCTTTTACCGCCTGGGCGTCAGCCAGCTTCCAGACGTGGATTTTCCCGTGGTTTCCGTGGACGTCAGCTGGGAAGGTGCAGCACCCGAGGTCATGGAGACCCAGGTCACGGACATTATTGAAAACGCGGTCATGAGCGTGGAAGGCATCAAGGAAGTGACCTCCACTTCCATGCAGGGCAACGCACAGATCTCAATCGAGCTGGACCTGAAGCGCGACGTGGACGCGGCTCTCCAGGACGTGCAGACCAAAATTTCACAGGCGCAGAGAAATTTGCCTCAAGACATTGACCCGCCGGTGGTAACCAAGACCAATCCTGAAGATCAGCCCATTATGTGGGCCGCGCTTTCTGGAGACCGTCCGCTCAAAGACCTGATGCATTATGTCAGCGAGACACTGAAAGACCAGTTCACGACCGTTGCCGGCGTGGGCGATATCCGTCTCGGCGGATATGTTGACCCGAATCTCCGTGTCTGGCTTGACGCCAAAAAAATGAAAGAGCTGGAGTTGACGGTCGAAGACGTGCTTAACGCCATCAATTCCGAACACGCGGACCTTCCAGCTGGCTACATTGAAGCCGGCGCCAAAGAAATCAATGTTCGTGTTTACGGTGAGGCCGCGACCCCGGAAGAATTTGAAAACCTTATCATTCCCAACCGTGTTCGCGGTGGAGCAATCTGGAAAGAATTGCGGCTGAAAGATATTGGAAGGGTGGAGGACGGGCTCGCGGACGTGCGCCGCATTTCCCGCACCGGGCAGAGGCCCGCGGTCGGCCTTGGCATTATCAAACAGCGCGGCACTAATGCCATGTCTGTAGCCGATGCGGTCAAAAAGAAGATCAAGGAGCTGCAAAAAAGCCTGCCTGAAGGTATGCACCTCGAAGTGGTTTTTGATACCACAAAATTTATCAAGGCTTCGGTGCATGAACTTTATATGAACCTTGTTATGGCGGCTATCCTGACCTCCGTTGTCTGCTATTTTTTTCTGGGTTCCTGGAGCGCAACGCTGAATGTTTTGCTGGCCATTCCTACTTCCATCATGGGTGCGTTTATCGTCCTTTATTTTATGGGTTTTACCATCAACACTTTCACCATGCTGGGCCTGTCGCTGGTCATCGGCATTGTGGTGGATGACGCCATCATGGTGCTGGAGAATATCGCCCGCTACATTGAGCATGGCAAGACACGCATGCAGGCCGCGCTGAACAGCGCGCGCGAAATCACCTTTGCCGCGCTTGCGGCCTCTGTCGCGATCCTCGAGATTTTTGTTCCCGTGATTTTCATGGAAGGTATCATGGGAAAATTCTTTTTTCAGTTTGGAGTTACGATTTCCGTGGCAGTCCTGTTCTCCCTGCTCGAAGCATTGACTATCGCGCCCATGCGCTGCTCCCAGTTCCTGGAAGTCGGGCACAATACCCAGATCGGGAAGTGGATGGACAGTGTCATGCGGGAATGGACTGAACGCTACAGCAGGGCGCTGGTTTATTGCCTGAATCACCGCAAGAAAGTTCTGATCATCGCGACGGCGATTTTCTTTTCATCTTTTATTTTCGCGGCGTTCCTGAAAAAGGAATTCGTGCCATCTCAGGACCAGAGCCGTTTTCTGGTGCGCATCATGATGCCGCTGGGCACATCTCTGGAAAAAACCGACGAGATCATGAAAATGGCCGAAGCCTTCGTGACGGAGCAGCCGTCCCTGTCTTCTTATTACAGCGCGGTGGGTGGCTTTGGCGGCGGCCGTGTCAATTCCGGCAATCTTTTTGTGACCATGAAAGATCGTGGAGAGCGGCTTAAAGTCAACGGGCACAGGCAAACGCAGGCGGAAATCATGCAGGTCCTGCGCAAGGAATTCAACAAGCTGCCGGGCGTGGAGCGCGCGATCATTCAGGACCTTTCACAGTCGGGTTTCAGCGCGCGGCGCGGTTTTCCCATTGAATTTACGGTGCGCGGTCCTGAATGGAAGAAACTTGGGGAACTGAGTGATGAAATGATGAAGCGCATGAAAGATTCAGGCCTCATGATCGACGTAGACACGGACTATGAGCTGGGCATGCCGGAGCTGCAGATTTATCCGGACCGTGAAAAAGCGGCCGCGCATGGGGTTAGCGTACTTTCTATTGCCAACAGCATTAATGCCATGATTGGCGGTGTACGCTCCGGGAAGTTCACAAGCAGCGGGAAACGTTACGATATCCGCGTGCGGCTTGAGGAAGAAGGCCGTGCCAATCCTCAGGACGTGCAGGGGATCTGGGTCCGCAATCAGTATGGCGAAGTGGTGCCGCTGGCGGATGTCACGACTTCGGAAGTCAAACCCAGTCTGTTTTCGATCACTCGCAAAAACCGTGAACGTGCGGTCAACGTTTATGCCAATCCTACTGCCGGACGGTCTCAGCAGGACGGTTTGGAGGCGGTCAGAAAGATAGCCCGCGAAGTCCTGCCGCCGGACTACAGAATCGTTTTTTCAGGTGGTGCCCAGACTTTCCAGGAATCTTTTGGCGGCATGCTTTTCGCGCTGTTCATGGGTATTTTTGTGGCTTACATGGTGCTGGCCACGCAGTTCAACAGCTTCATCCATCCGGTCACCGTGCTGCTGGCCCTGCCGTTCAGCGTGACGGGAGCTTTCGTGGCGCTTTTCCTGACCGGTAACTCGCTGAACATGTACAGTATGATTGGCGTGATCCTGCTGATGGGCATTGTGAAGAAAAATTCCATCCTGCTTGTGGATTTCACAAATGAACGCCGCAAAGAAGGTAAGAGCGTTCAGCAGGCGCTGCTTGAAGCTTGCCCGGTCCGCCTTCGTCCTATTATCATGACTACTGTGTCCACCGTTGCAGCCGCCATTCCCGGCGTTTTTGCCCGAGGATCGGGTTCGGAAACCATCGTGCCGATGGCGGTGACCATTGTGGGCGGCGTGACGGTTTCCACCATCCTGACTCTTTTTGTGGTACCCTGCGCGTACGAAGTTTTTTCCAAATATGAAAAGCATGACTATGTCATGCCTGATGAAGCAGACCTGAAACAATAAAGGAATAAGACATGCCCCTGATCGGCGCCAATGAATTCGAGAAAAAACTCATGATTTTGATTGAAGGCCAGCCTTATGTGATTCTGGACGTGACATTCGCCGCACCTTCGGCGCGCAGTGCGTCGACCATGGTCAAGGCCAGGGTCAAAAACCTGCTCAATGGCGCGGTGCATGACAAGACTTTTCGCACCAGCGAAAAATTCGAGGAAGCGGATGTTGAAAAAGTTCCAGCTTCCTTTTTGTATTCCGATCCCGATGCGTATCACTTCATGGATGAGGCCACCTATGAACAGTTTTCGTTTTCTTTGGCCAAGATCGCGGACGTCAAAGGCTATATCAAGGAAGGCACACCCCTGCAGGTCCTGAAATACAATGGCACACCCGTAACGCTGGAATTCCCGGTTTATGTGGAGCTGAAAGTTACGTTCGCGGAACCTGCCCGTGAGTCGGGCGCCGGCAATGTCAACAAATTGGCCAGGCTTGAAACGGGGATTGAAGTGCGCGTGCCGAATTACATCAAGGAAGGCGATGTTGTCAGGGTCAATACTCAGACTGGAGAGGTCGGAGGAAGGGCCTGAAGTTTTTCCCACGCGGCCCACAGAAAATGGATCGCGAGCACCGCGGCAAATCCGATCAGAAAATTCCGCAGTAAAATCAGAACCTGCTTTGAGCTTGATTTTCCAGCCAGTTGTTCATTGACCAGCCTTTTGAGGCCGAGTGAGTTTTCCGGCGACAGCCAGAAGCCATGTTTTTCAGGGCATCCGCTGACGAAAAGCTCAAGATAGGGAAGGGCCTGCCGCACCAGATGTTTTTTGCAGTGGGGACATACATTGGGGATGGTGGGCTGGCGGTTTTCCTTTTCGAGCACCCCGACAAGGATTTCGTCCGCTTCCCGGTAGGAACCCAACCGCAGAACCTTGCTGAACTTGTCGAATACAGCCTTAGGGAACCACATACAAACTCCTCTCTTTCAAGGCTACCATGGAAAACAGTGATTTTCAAAGGCCACCTGCTTGACTTTGTAAAAAATAGGCGTATAGTCGCATTCCTTATATGCCGAATCCGGATGCCCGGATCGGGGGACCCACTAACCATAAGGGGCGAATCACCACCCGGTGAGAGGCTGTTTTCTCTCTGCCTTAGCCCGTCAGCTAACCCCGTAGGCGCTTGAGAGGAGATTTACAATGAATGCAGGGAATTCAAATCCCTTGCCGGAGTCTTTTCTGGCAAGGTTCCGCAAGAAACTTTTAGGTTCTCCAAAAAATCTTCATGATCCCAATATAGGCCACCATCTTTCGCTGGTTGCGTTCCTAGCCTGGGTCGGGCTGGGCGCGGACGGACTTTCCTCGTCTGCTTATGGTCCGGAAGAAGCTTACCGTGCGCTGGGCCAGCATAGTTATCTAGCTGTTTTTCTGGTGCTTGCCACAGCCTTCACCGTGTTTGTCATTTCCTATGCGTACAGCAAAATTATTGAGCACTTTCCGCAGGGCGGCGGCGGTTACGTGGTGGCCACCAAACTTTTGGGAAAACCCGCGGGGGTTGTGTCCGGATGCGCGCTGCTTGTCGATTATGTCCTGACCATCACGGTTTCAATTGCTGGCGGCGGAGACGCGTTGTTCAGCCTTTTACCGCTTTCTTTCCAGGCTTACAAACTGCCGGTCGAATTTGGCGCGATTTTTATGCTGATTGTCATGAACCTTCGCGGCGTCAAGGAATCCGTCACGGCCCTTATCCCCATTTTTATGACTTTTGTGGTGACCCATTTTATTTTGATTTTTGGCGGGATACTGATGCATTTGCCGCATGCCGCGCATATTACCCGTGAGGTTCATCAGGGCCTGCAGAATGGCGTGGGGCAGCTTGGCGCCTGGGGGCTTTTCCTTCTTTTCCTGCGCGCCTATTCGCTGGGCGGCGGAACTTACACCGGCATTGAGGCCGTTTCGAACGGCGTTGGGATTTTGCGCGAGCCTCGCGTCGCGACCGGCAAAAAAACCATGTTGTATATGTCCCTTTCGCTGGCATTGACCGCGGGCGGTCTTCTTTTCTGTTACATGCTCGCCGACGTGCATGCTGTGCAGGGCCAGACTTTGAACGCGGTGCTGGCTTCGGAGCTTATGGGCCGATGGAATTTTCCGAATTTTCCGCTTGGGACCTGGCTGGTGCTTGTGACCATTGTTTCGGAAGCCGTGCTCCTGCTTGTCGCCGCGCAGACCGGTTTCCTGGACGGTCCGCGGGTCATGGCCAACATGGCCATGGATGGCTGGGTGCCGCGCCGCTTTGCGTCACTTTCCGACCGCTTGACCATGCAGAACGGAATTTTGATGATCGGCATCGCGGCCGCGGTCACGCTGGCTTATACGCGCGGTCATATCGGCATTCTGGTGGTCATGTACAGCGTGAATGTGTTCCTGACCTTTTCTCTCTCTCAGTTTGGAATGATCCGGTTCTGGTTTTCCCACCGCAAAACTCAAAAAAACTGGCTGAGAGAAGCGTTGGTCCAGCTTGTCGGATTTACGCTTTGCTTTTTCATCCTGGGCGTCATGATTTTTGAAAAATTCAGAGAAGGCGCCTGGCTGACCGTAGTCATTACCTGTCTCTGTATCTCGGTCTGTTTTCTGATCCGCAGGCATTACTATAAAATGGCCAGGCGCATTCTGGAAATCGACCAGAGTTTTGAAAATCTGCCTTCTGTCGCGGAGAAAGCGCCGGATTTTGATCCGTCTTCACCCACGGCTGTGATTTTGGTGGGTGGTTACAGCGGTCTGGGTATTCATATTTTTCTGAATATTTTCCGCCTGTTTCCGGAATCTTTCAAAAATGTCGTGTTTCTGAGTGTCGGCATGGTCAATTCTGATTTTTTCAAAGACAATGAACAGGTTGAAACAGTGACCCGGAAAACTCAGGACATGCTGGCCAATTACGTGGCATTTTCAAAAAAGATGGGAATTGCCGCGCGCTCTGAGTTCAAGATCGGCACGGACGTGGTCCAGGCTGTTTCTGAACTCAGCCTGGAAGCTGCCAGGAAATATGAAAGAGTGGTTTATTTCGCGGGAGAAATTGTTTTTGAAAGGCCGCAGTGGTATCACCGCATTCTGCATAATGAAACAGCTTATGCCATTCAGCGGAAAATCCGTTTCGCGGGGTTGCCGATGGTCATTCTGCCCATCCGCATCCGCAGCACGCAGGGAGCGGCTTAAGGTTTGTTGGAAGCCAGGGCCATGTTCTGCTTCTTATAGAGGACATAAACCGGAACTTTGACAAAGGGGCCAAGGCCCTCAAGATTTTTTTCCGCGGTCACAACAAAAACGCGGTCTGGAGACTTGAACAGGGCCTCTATTTCCGCGATGTCCTTAAAGACCCATCCCTTCACATTTTCCGGCGGCTCAAATGTGGTTTCCATTTCGATGCCCACGGTTACCACCCGCTCCTGCAGATAAAAAGGCAGGCTGGCAAAATAATTGCGCCACAGAATGACTTTCTCTCCCGGTTTTTTAATTTCCAGGATTTTATGCGCCACGGTTCGTGAATTCTTGTATTCCAGGGAAGGGAGCTCGTGGAAAACTGTCAGCGCGAGCACGACCAGGATTGCCACTTGGGTCCGGAAAATCCATTCCGTCTTTTTCTTCTTCATGATCCACACGTTGGCCGCAGCCGCGGATAAAAGCACTGCGGTGATTAGTACAATGGCATGTTTTGGAATGCCGGCCACAAATTGCGGCAGGAAGCTGATGAACACCAGGCCCCCCACGGCCAGAAAGCCGTAGACCGCGGCCATGACCCACACGCTTACATTTACTGCTTTCTGCGTAGCCACTTCACCCTGGTCCCACTTTCTCCAAAAAAATCCGGCCAGCAGCGCAAGTGGCGGGAAAACAGGAGTGATATAAGTCGCAAGCTTGGTTTTAAAAATGGTAAACAGGATAAATGGAAGTAAAAACCACATGCCCACAAAAAGCAGGCGCTCCTGCACCATGTCTTCCTTAAATTTCCGCAGGTATTGCACGGCTGTAGGCATGAAAACCGTCCACGGCAGAAAACCCAGCGGCACCACCAGGAAAAAATAAAAAATGGGCTGCTTACGGCCCGCGTGCCCGCTCAAAATCCTGCCGGCCAGCTGATAATGGATGAAATAATCAAAGGCTCCTTTATTGGTCAGGATGACCACCAAGAACCAGCTCAGGGAAATTGCCCAGAAAAGAATGAAGCCCAGGACCCAGTGGACCAGGGGAACGCCGATGTCTTTTCTTTTCCAGATGCCGAAAGCGAAAGCAGGGACGAGGGTGATCATCCAGGCCACCGGGCCTTTGGTCAGCATGGCCAGTCCGAGACAGAGAATGGTCAGGTAAAACCAGCGGATCTTGTGTTCTTTGCCGAAAAAAAGCCGGGCGATACAGTTCATGGCAGAGAAAGTCAGGAACACCAGCATCATGTCGGTTGTGACCAGGCGTGAGACGGCCACATAGAGTGCGGATGTCAGCAGTATCCACGCGGAGTAATAGCCGGTTTCGAAATTGAAAAGGAAACGTCCCAGGGAAATCAGCATGGCCATAAGCGCGAGGCTGAGCAGGATGCTGGGCAGGCGCGCGGCAAATTCATTAGAACCAAAAATCTTGAAGCTTGCGGCCACCAGCCAGTTTGAAAGGGGTGGTTTATGGTAATGGGAAACGCCATCCATGCGCGGGGTCAGCCAGTCACCGGTGTGCAGCATGGTCTGCGCGATGTCGGAGTAGCGGCCTTCGTCTGGATCGAAAAGGGGGACTTTGCCCGCGTTCCAGAAGAGAACTGCTGCCGCGGTCAGCAGGAAAAGGTAGACCGCTGTTTTTTTAGGCATCAACGTCTTTGCTTTTTTTGTGCTGGGCGATCAGCCATAAATTACGAAAATAAACCAGCAGGCCCACGGACTGGCCAGCGATGAAAACCGGGTCGCGGCGGTGGATGGCGTAGCAGGTCAGGATCAGGCCGCCAGCCAGGCTGAAATACCAGAAAGCGACCGGAATGACACTATGCTTCGCTTTTTCGGAGGCTATCCACTGCACCAGAAAACGTGAAAAAAAGAAAAA
>CAZKMJ010000031.1:8213-16617 GCA_964553835.1 uncultured bacterium | reverse complement strand
GCTGGGTTTTTTTCTTAACAGGCCCGATCCCTACGCGAAAATTGTAGAGCCGCCTGTTAAAAATCAGTACCGCATTCTTTCCAAAGCGGGTGTGCGCAAGCTGGATGAAACTCTTGAGCTCTGGTCGGATGAGGCTTCCCGCGCACGGGTTGAGGGTTTCTTTAAAGAAGATTTTCTGAAGGAAGGCACGCGCCGTATCGGATTTGTGGTGGGGTCGAGCCCTAAATGGGAAACCAAAAGATGGCCGGCGTCCTACTTCCGTGACCTTGCCGGCCGCTTGTCGCGTGAGCTCGACTGCAGAATTGTGCTGATCGGTTCCTCGGAAGACGCGCAAGCAGCGGAATGGTCTTCGGAACTCCCTTCCGTGGTCAACCTAACGGGAAAAACTCTTCTGCGCGACCTGGTGCATCTCATGAAGATGCTCGACGTGGTGGTCACCGGCGACACCGCACCGCTCCATGTGGCCGCGGCGGTCAAGACCCGCATAGTGGCGCTATTCGGTCCGACCGATCCCAAGCGGCACATGCCGCCATCCAATCATGCCATCGTGCTGAGCCATCATCTGCCGTGCCAACCCTGTTACAAAGGCGCTTGCGCCTTGGTAGACGATAAAATTGCATGCCTGAAAAAAATTTCAGTTGATGAAGTTTTTCACGCGGTCCGCAGGCACTTGATGGCCATGAACCGGCTTCCGGCGGCGGCGGTCTGAAAAGAATTTTATGAAAATATTGATCGTTACAAAAAACTGGCTGGGGGACATTCTTTTTGAGGTCCCGTCCATCCACCTGATCAAGGAAAAGTATCCGGACGCGGAAGTGGTGTGCATGGCGCCGCCGCGCTGCAGGGAGATCCTGGAACGCAATCCGGACATAAGCCGCATCCTTGAATTCGATGAACGTGGCGCGCAGAAGTCTTTTATGTCTAAACTGCGGTTTGTAGGCCAGCTGCGTCATGAAAAATTTGACAAAGCGTTTCTTTTCCATCGTTCACGCACGCGCGCTTTCTTGCTGTGGCTGGGCGGTGTCAAGGAACGCACAGGTTTCAAAACCAAATCCGGCTGGTTTCTGACAAAGGCCGTCCCCGAACCTTCACATTCACTTCATCATGTGGATTATTTCCTGGAGCTGCTGACCGCTTCGGGTTTTGAGCGCCCGGCAAACCCGGCCTACCGGTTTTATTTTTCAAAAGAAGATCGGGACCGCGCCACGCGCAATCTCCAGCAGCATGGCATTTCAGAGCCTTATATCTGTTTCCACCTTGGCGCTAACTGGGAGTACAAACGCTGGCCGGTAGAGCATTTCGCGGAGCTCGCGGATCTTCTTTCTGAAAGAGTCCGCGCGAACATTGTCATCACTGGTTCACGGGGAGACGGCAAACTGGCGCGGCGCATGATCGCAAAAGCAAAAAAATCGCGGCCTGTTGATTTGACCGGCCGCACGTCCCTTGGAGAGCTGGCAGCCGTGTTCAGCCGTTCGGCTTTTGTGGTTTCAGGTGATTCCGGCCCCATGCATATTGCTTCCGGAGCGGGAGCGCGTGTCATCGCGCTTTTCGGTCCCACTAACCCGGATTTGACCGGCCCACGCGGGACAGGCGAAACAATTGTCCTGAGTTATGTGCCAAAGGGTTTTACCTCGCCGTGGTATGGCAAGGAGATGCCCGCGGAATGGCTGTCTTTGATTACGCCGCACCAGGTGCTTGATTCCCTTAAAGAAAAAGGATGGCTGCATGGTCTGTCCGGCATTTTGGCTGCCCCGGGCCGTTCCAGGCAAGGGGACGAGGAAGACAAGAAAAGCAATGTGCTGGTCGTGACGCTGAGCAATATTGGCGACGTTATTTTAACCACGCCGGTCATTACCGCAGTGGCGCGGCAGTTTCCGGACTCGGCGGTGACTGTGGTTTGCGGTCCCAAGGCCGCCGGACTTTTAAATGCCAGCCGCTGGATCGACCGCCTTCTGATTTATGACAAAAAAGCGAAACTCGCGGACAAAATCAAATTTGTGAAACGCCTGCGTGAAACTCAGTACGACTGCGTAGTTGACCTTCGCAACTCCGCCATTCCGTTTATGGTATCGGCCTCGAAGAGAAGCCCTGTTTTCCGCTGGTTCCATTCACAAAACATGCGTGAACGGCACCTGGAAGTCCTTTCCAAAATGAATTTGCAGACCGAAGCCCCCGCTTTTGATTTTTTTCACCCCGATGATGAACGCCAGATGCTTCACAAGCTGAAATACAAGAGTGTGCGCAGTGAAAAAGAATGGATCGTGGTAGCGCCAGTCGCGGCCAGCAGCTCCAAAACTTGGAAGCTGGATGGATTCAAGGATGTGATCCAGAAGCTCCTTGCTTCGCAAGACAGGGATATCCTCCTGGCTGGTGACGCGGGAGCAGTGGAAGCTTGCAAGGCGCTGTGCCGGCTGGACCGCCAGAGGGTGCACAGCCTTGCCGGGGAAACTTCTTTGCGTGAACTTGCGGCGCTTGTGGCACGTGCCGCGCTTGTGTTGACGAATGACAGCGCCATCATGCATCTTGCCCATGAAATGGGCAGGCCTGTGGTCAGCCTTTTCGGTCCCACCAGTCATATTAAATATGGCCGCTCCGGCCCGCGATGGAAAATTATCCGCGCGGGATTAATCTGTTCGCCTTGTGAAGACGCGCAATGCCGGTTCAAGCGCCAGGCCTGCTTTGAAGACATTTCCTCAGGGAAAGTTTTCGAGGCCTGCCAGGAACTCCTTCATGCCTGACATTCGCTTAAACGAAAATCCGCGGATTCTGATCACGCGGTCGGACCGTATCGGCGATCTGGTCCTGTCCACGCCTGTATTTTCCGCGCTGCGCAGACAATTCCCGGGCGCGCACCTTGCGGCTCTGACTTTTACTGAGAACCGGCAGATCCTGGAAGGCAATCCAAGCCTCAATGAAGTCATTCTCTATGATAAAAAAGGCGCGCAGAAACATTTTTTCGGCAGTTGGAAACTTGCTCGCGAGATTGCGAAAATGAAATTTGACGTTGTCATTCATTTGCATGCCACAAACCGCATGCATCTCTTGACCTGGATGGCGGGCATTCCAGTCCGGATTGGCTGGGACCGCCGCGCGGCCTGGGCTCTGACCCATTCTTTTCCCGATATTAAAAAAGAAGGGAAGAAGCATGAGGCCGAATACAATTTTGACCTGCTGGAGCCGCTTGGTGTCAAATGTCCGGAAAAAATGGAGCTTTATTTTCCAGTCCCGGCAAAAGCAAAACATGTGGCCGGGAACAGATTGACCGCTCACGGGGTTTTTTCAGGCATTCCGCTTGTAGTGTTAAGTCCGGGCGCCAGCTGTCCTTCAAAACGCTGGCCCGCGGAACGCTTCGCGGAAGTTGCGGACGCGATCAATGCTTCACGCCCGGCGGCATTCGCGGCAGTTGGTTCTTCCGCGGATAAACCTCTGATTGAAAAAATCCAGAAGCACGCCAAAGTTAAAGTCCGGGATTTTTCAGGAGAATTTGATCTTTCAGCCCTGGCTGCTTTTTTTCAGCTGAGTTCACTGGTCATTTCCAATGATTCCGGCCCGGTCCATATCGCCGCGGCTGTTGGTACACCAGTCGTTTCCATTTTTGGCCGCAGACAGCCGGGGCTTTCACCCACGCGCTGGCGCCCGCTTGGTCCGCAGAGCAGCTTTGTATGGAAGGATGTGGGCTGTGACCCCTGTCTGGCGCATGAATGCCAGATCCATTTTCTTTGCCTCGATGCGGTTTCGGTGGAAGATGTTCTAAAAAAAATTCCGGCCAACTATGCAAAAGTATAAAAATGTCCTGATCGTCCAGCCTTATGGCATCGGCGACCTCCTTTTTTTAACACCCGTTTTCCGCGCTCTCAAAAAAGCTGGCGTGGAAAACATCGACCTTCTGCTTGGTTCGCGCACCGAAGCCGTTGTTGTTTCCAATCCCAGCATCCATAAAATTTATTCCATCGACAAGGATGTGTGGCACCGTGAAGGCAAGGTCAGGGCTTTCCTGGACCTTTCGGAGTTGAGTAAAAAGCTGCGTAGTGCGCGTTACGATCTTCTGCTGGATTATTCCCTGCGCGGCGAATACGGTTTTATGGCGCAGTTTTTCTGGGGTATTTCGAAGCGCGCGGGTTTTGATTATAAACGCCGCGGTTTCTTTCATAACATCAAAATCCGGATCCCTGAGGGTTTTGAAAAAAAGCATGTGACAGACTTCTTTTGCGAACTTGCAGAAAAAGCCGGGGTCGCGGTGCCGGTTCGCTCCATGGAATATTTCACGGCACCCGCGGATGAAGCGGAAGCTGACAGGCTTTTGAATTCAAGCGGGACAGGCCGCTTTGCGGCTGTGACTGTTGGAGGCGGGGAGTCGTGGGGGAAAGACGCGCATTTCAAACGCTGGCCCGCGCGTTCATTCGCGGAGCTCGCCGAGAGCTTGAAAAATAAATACGGGCTTGAAGGAGTTGTCATTCTGGGAAGCAAAGGTGAAAAAGCGCTGGCGGACGAATTTAAAAAACTGTTTTCAGGCCGTTCATTAAATTTGTGCGGCCAGGTCCCGCTTGGCGTTTCAGCAGCCTTGATAAAAAAATCCGCTTTGTTTCTGGGAAATGACGGCGGCCTGATGCATCTGGCCCACGCCCTGCAGACGCCGGTCATCGCGCTTTACGGGCCGGTGGACCCTGGGGTGTACGGGCCTTATCCCGCTTCGCGCTCCGCCCTGGCCGTGGTCAAAAAAGACCTGGCCTGCAGGCCTTGCTACGCCAGGTTCCGGTACAACAGCTCGTGCGAGCACCGCGAGTGCTTGCAGAATCTTTCGCCGCGGGAAGTTTTGAACGAAGTTGAACAAAAAGAGTTTAGAGTTTGAAGCGCCTGGTCTTTCTTCTTGCTTTTCTTTTCCCCGCAGTTCTTTTTGCTTCTGAACCGGTTTTTGAACGCGTTGAAACTCCCGCCAAAAAACTTTTTATCGGTGAAGTTCTGGTATACAAAGTGGAGTATCTGGGGATTACGGTCGGAGAAGGCCGCGCGGAGGTCAAGGAAAAGACCGTCATTAACGGCCGGCCCGCTTACCATGTCGAAGTTCGGGTGCGTTCTCATGGCATCATCGATAAGATCTACAAGGTCCGGGATGAACACCACACTTATATTGACGCGGAAACTTTTGACTCGCTGGCTTACCGCAAAAAAGTGAATGAAGGCAAGAGGGCCAGGGAAGAATACGTCGAATACGACCAGGAAAAGCACCAGGCTGTTTTGGAAAGCAAGGCCGGGAAGAAATTTTACGAAATACAGCCCCGCACGCAGGACCAGCTTTCCTGCGGTTATTATTTCCGGATGCTGTCGCTTAAGCCGGAGAGTTCTGTTTTTATTCCTGTCGAGGCCGACGGAAAAAATTATGACATGGAAGTGCGGGTGCGCAAGACCGGAAAAATGAAAATAGATGGTATTGGAAAGTTTGAAACGCTTGAAGTAAGGCCCTTGATGCAGTTTGAAGGAATTTTTTTCAGGAAAGGCAAGATTCGCGGCTGGATCAGCCTTGACAACCGCAGGATTCCGCTCAAAATGACTGTGAGTATTCCGGTTCTTGGCCGCGTAAAGGCTGAGCTGACGGAATACATACCCGGGAAAGAAACCGAATGATCAAAAAGTTTTTAATCACATCCGCGGCTGTTGTTCTGCTGGTCACATCTGCCCTGATTTTCTTTTTCCCCCTGCCTGGGCAGGCGCAGGTCTTGATGTATCATTTCATCGCCACAGATGAAATTGCCAAACAAAATAAAAATTTTGTTTCACGGAAATCTTTTGAGCGGCAGATGTTTTTCCTCAACCTTTTCGGTTACCGGGTCATCTCTCTGGCTGAGTTGGAAGCCAACCGCAATGGGACGCGCAAGCCGAAGGCCAGGGAAGTAGCCATCACGTTTGACGACGGGCACATCAGCTTCCTGACGGAAGGGTTTCCAGTTCTGAACAAATACCAGTTTCCTGTGACTCTGTTCATTGTGAGTGAGCAGGTCCAGTCAGGTGCTTCGGACCGGCTGAGTATTTCCATGCTGCGCAGCCTGACGCGCAACAGCTGGATCGATATTGAAAGCCACACGCAGACGCATCCGGTGCTTTCCAAACTTCCGACCGAAGAGATCCGCAGGGAAGTGGCGGATTCCAAAAAAGATCTGGAAAAAATTTTCGAGAAAAAAATCGATTATCTGGCTTATCCGGTCGGAGATATTGACAGCCGCGTTCTAGAAGAAGCGGAAAAAGCCGGATATCATATGGCATTCACTACGTCCTTCAAAAAACTCAAAGACCTGCCGGAAGGCACTTTTTCCATGCAGAGGCAGAAGATCAGCCGGAGTTCCGATAATCCCATTGTTTTCTGGTTCAAACTTTCAGGTTTATACCAGTCCTTCAAGCGGTTCCGGCACTTCAACCGCCATCCCGGAAAAAACACCTAAGCCTATATAATTAAATAGGTTAGGTTTCATCCAATTCGTTGACAGGTCCTGCCTGGAGTGTTAAACTAGAGCCCGTTTAGCAGTCTTCTTAACATATTGAAATTCAATCAGTTGTGAACTTCAGAGTCCTCGCGCTTTGCCGGACTCTTTCTTGTTTTTATGAGCCAATCCCAGAAGTCAAAGGGGCAGTCCTTGCTGAACCCCGCTGAAAAGAAATACTTTTTAGAAGTGATCAGCCGCTTTCCGCGGGTTAAAGTCCTCGTTATCGGCGATTTCATTCTCGATCAGTTTATCCGGGGCACCGTGGATCGCATTTCACCCGAGGCGCCGGTCCCCGTCGTTCTAGTGAAAAGCCATGATTTCATGCCCGGTGGTTCCCTGAATGTGGCGCATAATATTCACACGCTTGGCGGCACTGTTTATCCGTGCGGCGTGATTGGCCGTGATCCGGAAGGCCGCATGCTTCTGAATGTCATGAAGCGCAAGCGCATGAACACGGCCGGTGTTGTTTTCGACAAGCACCGCGCCACATCGATCAAGACACGCATTATCGCGCACGCACAGCAGGTGGTGCGTTTTGACAAGGAAACCGCGCATGATATCAGCGGGGAAGCGGTGCGCAAGATCCTGTCCTGCGTCAAACAGCGCATTCGAGGCGTGGATGTGATCATCATTGAAGATTATGGCAAGGGCGTGATCCAGCCGGACCTGCTTAAGCAGATTGTGACGCTGGCCAGGAAATATAAAAAGCCCGTGCTGGTGGACCCTAAAGAGAAAAATTTTTCGTATTACACGGGCGCGAGCATTGTGACGCCCAACCGCAAGGAAGCTTACGCGGCCCATCAGGCGCTTTTGCACCGCAAAGCCTCTTCGCTGGATGAAACCGGCAAGGGACTTGTAAAAGCATGGAAGGCGGAGGCGGTGCTTGTGACGCTTGGCGAAGATGGCATGGCGGTGTTTGAGAAAAACGGGCAGGTCACCAAAATTCCGACTGCGGCGCGCGAAGTTTATGACGTTTCCGGCGCTGGGGATACTGTGATTGGCGTGTTGGCCATGGCGTTGGCGGCGGGCGTTGAAATGCGGGACGCGGCCAGGATTGCGAATGTGGCGGCGGGTGTTGTAGTGGCCAAGCTGGGTACGGCCACGGTTTCCATGCCCGAGCTGAGAGAAGCCATTCAGAAATGAAAATTGTAGGCGTCATTCCCGCAAGGCTGGGTTCGACCCGCCTGCAGGAAAAAGTTTTAAAGCTGATTGACGGCAAGCCCATGATCGTGAGGGTCTGGGAGCGCGCGAAGCAGGCGAAGAAGTTGAGCGGCCTGATTGTGGCGTGCGATGACAAGCGTATTGTTGAATGCGTGGAGGCCGCGGGCGGCAAAGCAGTTCTGACGCGCGCGGACCATCCGAACGGCAGTTCGCGTGTCGCGGAAATCGCGGCCAAAGAAAACGCGGATGTTTTTATCAACATCCAGGGCGATGAGCCCATGATTGACCCGGGCGTGATTGACCAGCTCGCGGAATGTTTTTCCGACAAGTCGGTGGAAGTGGCCACGCTGGCGGTACGCAAGACTTCCGTTGAGGAGTACGCGAACCCGAATGTGGTCAAGGTGGTTTGTGATTCAAAAGGTGACGCGCTTTATTTTTCGCGGTCACCAGTTCCATTTTACCGGGAGAGACCGGCAAACTTTTCTTTTTTGAAACACCTGGGCATTTACGGCTACCGCAAAGATTTTTTACTGAAGTTTGTAACATGGGGCCCGGGCGCGCTGGAAGAAAAGGAAAAACTGGAACAGCTGCGCATTCTGGAAAAAGGTTACAGGATCCGCGTTCTGGAAACAAAGCAGGATTCAGTCAGTGTGGACACGGCCGAGGACCTGGCCGTGGTGGAAGCGAAAATCAAAAGCCTGGCTTGAGGCCGGGGCAAGGATTAAAATAGGGTATCTATGCCAAAATATATTTTTATTAAGCCTTAA
>CAZKMJ010000031.1:0-8203 GCA_964553835.1 uncultured bacterium | reverse complement strand
TGTTTCATCTCTCGGAAAGGGAATTGCTTCCGCTTCCATTGGCCGCATTCTCGAAGCCAAAGGCCTGAAAGTCACCATCCAGAAGCTGGACCCTTACATCAACGTCGACCCCGGCACCATGAACCCGTATCAGCACGGCGAAGTTTATGTGACTGAAGACGGTGCCGAAACTGACCTCGACCTCGGCCACTACGAACGTTTCACCAATGTTTCGCTCAGCAAAATCAACAGCGTGAGCACGGGCCAGATTTACCACGATATCATCACCAAGGAACGCCGCGGCGAATTCCTGGGCGCAACAGTACAGGTCGTTCCGCATGTTACAGACGCCATCAAGTCGCGTATCCGCGAAGTTTCAAAAGGCCGGCGCGTTGATGTGGTCATCACGGAAATTGGCGGTACAGTCGGCGACATTGAATCCCTTCCGTTTCTTGAAGCTGTACGCCAGTTCCGCCACGAAGTCGGCCGTGAAAACGCGATTTTCGTTCATCTGACTCTTGTCCCGTTCATCAAGGCTGCCGGCGAGCTGAAAACAAAGCCCACTCAGCACAGCGTGAACACGCTGCGTGAAATTGGTATCCAGCCGGACATCCTGCTTTGCCGCACCGAGAAAAAACTTTCCAAGAACGTCAAAGGTAAAATTGGCCTTTTCTGCGACGTGGAAGAATCCGCCGTGATCGAGGCGCGTGACGTGCGCTCGATTTATGAAGTGCCTCTGGTTTTCAAGGAGCAGAAGCTGGACGAAGTTATTTGCCGTTTCCTGCGTATCGAATACAAGACAGGCAGCCTGCATTCCTGGAAAAAGGAAGTGGTGGACCGCGCGCTCCATCCCCGGCACGCCGTCAAAATCGCGGTGGTCGGAAAATATGTCGACCTGCAGGACGCATACAAGTCTATTTACGAAGCGCTGCGCCATGGTGGTATTGCCAATGACAGCGCGGTCATCATCAAGAAAATTGATTCTGAAAAGGTCATGAAGAGCAACTGCGAGACCATTTTCAAAGGTGTTGCGGGCATCCTGGTTCCCGGCGGTTTCGGCTCTCGCGGCGTGGAAGGCAAGCTCAACGCCATTCAGTACGCGCGTGAAAATAAAATCCCATTCTTCGGCATCTGCCTTGGCATGCAGTGCGCGACCATTGAATTCGCGCGCAATGTCATGGGCTGGAAAGGCGCACACTCCACGGAGTTCAACAAAAAGACCCAGTATCCTGTTATCAGCCTCCTTGATGAGCAGGAAAAGGTTGTTGATATGGGCGGCACCATGCGCCTTGGCGCCTTGCCCTGCCACGTGAAAAAAGACACCAATGCCTATCGCGCTTATAAATCCGATGAAGTCATGGAACGCCACCGTCACCGTTACGAATTCAACAACGAATACCGCGAAGATTTCCAGAAGCAGGGCTTTAAAATCTCAGGCATGTCGCCTGGGGGCAAGCTGGTGGAAGTGATTGAGCTTGAAGACCACCCGTGGTTTGTGGCCAGTCAGTATCACCCCGAATTTAAATCCAAACCAGACAAGGCGCACCCGCTTTTCCGTGAGTTCGTCAAGCATTCGCTGGAATACGCGCAGAACATGGGCCTGGCCAGCGAACCAGAAAATAACGGGCACATTCCCGCTGTTGAAGAACGGGAAACCCCGCTGGAAAAGGTGGAATAACCTGCCATGAAAGTCCATCAAGTTGCTGTCAGCAGTTCAATTGTTTTCGGTGACCCCAAGCTGGTCCTGATCGGCGGGCCGTGTGTTATTGAAAGCGAAGAGCACGCCATGCGTCACGCGGAAAAAATTTCTGCCATCACGCGCGAGCTGAACGTCCCGTATGTTTTCAAGGCCAGCTATGACAAGGCCAACCGTTCTTCCGGAAAATCTTTCCGCGGCCCCGGCATCAAGAAAGGCCTCGAAATCCTGGCCAAGATAAAAAAAGAATTCAATATCCCCGTGCTCAGCGACATTCATTCCGAAGAAGAAGTGAAGCCCGCGGCTGAAGTCATCGACATCCTGCAAATCCCGGCATTCCTTTGCCGTCAGACCGATTTGATTTTCGCGGCCGGCAAGTCAGGCCGTATCGTGAACGTGAAAAAGGGCCAGTTCCTTTCTCCCTGGGACGCGAAGAACATTGTCGACAAGCTGGAAGAGGTTGGCTGCAAAAAAATCCTTTTGACCGAACGCGGCTCCTCATTTGGTTACCAGAACCTTGTGAATGATTTCCGTTCCATTCCCATTATGCGTGGTTTTGGTTACCCGGTTGTTTTTGACGCTACTCATTCTGTGCAGCTTCCCGGCGGCAAGGGGACCGCTTCCGGCGGTATGGCGGAATTCATTCCTACCCTCGCGCGCTGCGGCGTGGTTGCGGGCTCTGACGGTGTGTTCATGGAAATCCATGAAAACCCGGCCGAAGCGCTTTCCGACGGACCGAACGCTCTGCACTTGCAAAAGCTTAAGCCTTTGCTCGAGAACCTGATCGAGCTGAAGAAGATTGTTTCGGAGGAAAACAAGGTCCTGGTATGAGCGGAAATATTTTAAAGACCGCCCGCCAGGTTCTTGAAACAGAGTCGCGCGCAATCCGCGGCCTGATCCCGCAGATCGGGAAAAATTTTGAAAAAGCCGTGAATGCCATGGCTTCATGCCAGGGACGTGTCATTGTCACCGGTATGGGCAAGCCTGGATTTATCGCGCGCAAGATCGCCGCGACGCTGGCTTCCACCGGAACGCCAAGTTTGTTTGTCCATCCGGCCGAAGCCGTGCATGGCGATTTTGGCATGGTCACGGGCAAGGACGTTCTGATCGCGATTTCACAGAGCGGAGAAACCGAAGAGATTGTGCGCATGATTTCCACGGTCAAGAAGACCGGGATTCCGATGATCGCGTTGACAAGCAATCCGGGTTCGACGCTGGCGAGGCACGCGGACATTATTTTGAACCTCGCGGTCACCAAGGAAGCGTGCCCCCTGAACCTGGCGCCGTCCGCTTCAACGACCGCGGCTCTGGCCATGGGCGATGCGCTCGCGCTTTCGCTTTTGAAGAAAAAGGGTTTTCGCGCGGAAGATTTCGCGGAGCTTCACCCGGGTGGTAGTCTTGGAAAAAAACTTTTGAAGGTCAAAGACCTGATGCGCACGGGGAAGGGCAATCCGGTGGTGCGGATCAGGACTTCGGTCCGCCAGGCGCTGCTTTCCATCACCGCGGCGCGGGCCGGAAGCTGCACCATTGTTGACGGCAAAGGCAAGCTGGTAGGAATTTTTACAGATGGTGACCTTCGCCGGCATCTCCGCGACAACGGCGAAATGATTTTGAAAAAACCGATTGAAGACCTGGCGACACGCAATCCGCTGGTCATCAACGAAGAAAAGCTCGCGGCCGAAGCGCTGCATATTCTGAAGAGCCGCAAGATCGACGAGCTTCCGGTTGTGGATTCAAAGGGCCGCGCGGTCGGTCTTTTGGACGTGCAAGACCTATTGAAAGCGGGTTTCGTGTAGTGGCGAAGAAAAAGCCCTACCGATTTGTTCTTTATCTGTTCGCGCGCATGTGCGCGTGGATGTTTGGTCTGCTGCCGCGGGAATGGGCCCTGCGTGCCGCGAAGCTCGCGGGCGGAATTGTTTTTATGACCGTCGCGCGTCAGCGCGAAAGAACGCTGAAGCATCTGCGTGTTGCCATTGGGCGGCAAAACAGTGAGCTGGAGATCAATCGGATCGCCCGGCAGGTCTTTGAAAATATGGCCATGACCGGCGCGGAGATTTTGCAGTTTCCGAAGCTGACGCCGGAAAAAATCGCGCAATTCGTGGATTGCGGACGCGCGGTTGAAATTTATAACCGCCTGCTTGCCGAAGGCAAGGGTCTGATTTCCATGACCGCGCATATCGGCAACTGGGAACTGCTTGCGGGAATTTTTGGTTTAAAAGGTTACAAGGGTGCGGTGCTGGCCCGAAAAATTTATTACGAACCGTACAACAAGTGGATCGTTGGGCTGCGGGCGGCCATGAAAGTGCCGACGCTCTACCGCGACGATTCAAGCCGCGAAATCCTGAAAAGGCTAGCGGCCGGTGAAATTATCGGGCTTCTGCCCGACCAGGACATTGACAGTTTGAAGGGGACATTTGTCCCGTTTTTCGGAATGCCGGCCTACACATCGGTCGCGCCCGCGCGCATCGCGCTTTCAACGGGCGCGCCCATGCTGCCGAATTTTCTGATCCGTGAAGGGGTCAGCCGGTACAAGCTCGTGGTTGGCGAAGTCATACGGCCCGAAGCAGGGTTGGACCGTGAGGCCGCGGTGCAGCGCATGACCGAAAACTGGATGGAGCAGTTTGAAAAAGTTATCCGGACATATCCGGGACAGTGGGCGTGGATGCACAACCGCTGGAAAACAAAACCGGAATCGATGAAAAAAGAAGTTCAAAGGACGGTAAACAACTCATGATGAAGAAAATCGTGTTTTCCTGCGCGTTATTCATCCTTCTTTACGCGGGCGTTATCTGGCTCCAGGTTTTCCTGACCAGCAGCCAGCCGCAGAGCCAGGATGAAGCCCAGCAGGAAACGCCGCACAAGGTCTATTCTTTTTCTTTCTCGAAGTACACGCCCCAGGGGCAGAAGCAGATCGAGATTGAAGGTGATTCCGCCAATATTCTGGAAAAGACCGTGCTTTTGATTAATGTTATGGCCAAGGCTTATGCCGAAGAAAGCCCGGTTACCATTACTGCCGACAAGGGCAAGTACGACAAGGTCAATAACAAGGTCAAGCTTGAAAAAAATGTTGTGGCTACAACTGAAAACGGAACGCGTCTTCTGACCGAGGAGCTGGACATTCACCCGGACCAGAAGCGCATGGAAACGGAAGTGCACGCGCAGGTCAAGAAAGACAATATCGATGTGGAAGGTATTGGCGCCAGCGGAGACTCCAATCTGAAAAAAGTGAAGTTCAAGAAAAATGTGACTGTGCTTGTGCAGGACCCGAAGGACCCGGGAGCCGGTACCACGACCATCACCTGCGACGGGCCGCTTACCATTGATTACGAGAAAAACATCGCGCATTTCCACAAGAACGTGATTGCTCAGGACAAGCGCGGCAAACTGCTCTCCGATGACATGGATGTGATCTACAACCGCACCAGCAAGCAGGTTTCAAAAATTGTGGCTACGGGCAATGTGACCATTGAAAATCCAGACGGTAACAGGACGTTCAGCGATAACGTTGTGTATCTGGCTGAAGAAGGCCGCATTATTCTTGGCGGAGACACGGAAGCCATCTACAACAAGGAAAGTAACGTGGAAGGGTTGGCACTCTAATGTATCTTCTTGAGACCAAGCAGTTAGTCAAAAGCTATAAAGGACGTACTGTCGTCAACAAGGTCAGCATCAACATTCAGCGCGGTGAAATCGTCGGGTTGCTGGGCCCCAACGGCGCTGGCAAAACCACGAGTTTTTATATGGTTGTGGGCGTGATCAAGCCTGATGCCGGGCAGATCTTTTTCCGCGGTGAAGACATTACATCACTTCCGATGTATCAGCGGGCGCGGCTGGGCATTGGCTATCTTTCGCAGGAGCCCTCGATTTTCCGCAAACTGACGGTGGAAGAAAATGTCATGGCGATTCTTGAAACGCTCGACATTACGCAGGCCGAACGCAAGCGCCGCCTTGAACGCCTGCTTGAGGAACTCGACATTGCCTACCTGGCCAAGAACAAGGCTTATACACTTTCCGGCGGGGAGCGCCGCAGGCTTGAAATCACGCGCGCGCTTGTAACCAATCCGTCCCTGATTCTGCTCGACGAACCGTTCAGCGGTGTGGACCCGATCGCGGTTTTCGAAGTGCAGAAAATCCTGCAGAAGCTTAAATCGCAGGGTCTGAGCATCCTTTTGACTGACCACAGTGTGCGTGAAACGCTGTCTATCACGGACAGGTCCTATCTTTTGTGCGACGGCCGGGTCGAAGTCTCCGGCACCTCGAAATTTCTGGCCTCGGATTCCAAGGCCCGTTCTCTTTATCTGGGTGAAAAATTCACGCTCGCTTGAGCGGGAGGTAATTTATGGACGTTCGTTACGTTGGGAAAAATCTGAAAGTCACGGAAGGCATGAAGGAGCATATCCAGGAAAAATGCTTAAAGTATGAGAAGTATGATTCCAATATTGTGGAATGCCATGTCCTTCTGAAAAAGGAAAAGTACCTTTTTGTTGCTGAAATCACGCTGCTGGCCAAGAACCTGCGTGTGTATGGCGAGGGAAGCGCCAAAGAAAATATTTTTGCCGCTATCGACAAGGCTTACGTTAAGGTCGAGAAGCAGCTTAAAAAATTCCGGGAAAAGATCAAGGACCACAAGCACAGGAAGAACGTTAAAAATGTGTTTGAGCCGGCCTTGAGAGCGGTCAGCCGCGGCCGGAAAGCGCAGGACGAAGATGAAAGCCCGCGTATTGTTCTTGAGCGGAGTTACAAGGTCAAGGTCATGCCTGTGGAGGAAGCAAGCGCGCAGCTTGGCTTGTCGGACGAATCGTTTTTTGTGTTTGTGAATTCTTCAACCCAGAAGGTCAACGTTCTTTTCAAGCGTGAAGACGGCGATCACGGTTTAATCGAACCTAATTTTTAGTGCAGCGGAGGATATCAAGGCATGAAGATCACGGAATTTTTGGACAAAAAAGGAATCAAGATCGGGCTGGCTTCCACTGAAAAGGAAGACTCCCTGAAAGAGCTGGTCGACATCCTGGCCGACGTCAAGGACATCGGTGACAAGAAGGCCATTGTGAAAGCTCTGGTGGAACGCGAAAACCTGGGCTCGACCGGTATTGGCCAGGGTATCGCCATTCCGCATGGCAAGACCGACCGGGTTAAGGAACTCGTGGCGGTTCTGGGCATCAGCCAGAAGGGCGTGAACTTTGAAGCCCTTGACGGGGAGCCCGTCTATATTTTCTTCCTTCTTGTGGCGCCCAAGGAAACCGCGGGTCCCCACCTTAAAGCGCTGGCGCAAATCTCCCGCATTCTGCGTGATTCTTACTTCTGCGAACTTCTCAAGCGCTGCAAGACCGCTGATGAAGTCTACGATCTGATCAAGCGCGAAGAAGACAAGAAGCACTAAGAGACGAGGCCCCTTCCGCATGAAATTCTTCAAGTGGCTTTATCCCGGCATCGGCGTCAAACGCTGGATCATTCTCTGCCTGCTGGGACTCGGCCTGATCTCAATTGTGGCGCTTGTCGCCATCCGGACCATCGCACAGTCCAGCGTTCTGCTGGCCGCGCTGGCCATGGCTGTGCTGATTTTTGGGATCTTCCTTGTCTATACCTCCATTAAAAACACGGTGCGGATCTTTGTCCGCGCGCTCATGCCCGCGCACCGCGATGATCCGCTTATCGACATTGTTTACCAGCGCAGGCAGGTGGAATCCCTGTCCCGTGGTCCGCGTGTGGTCGCGGTCGGCGGCGGCACCGGCCTGAGCACGCTTTTGAGCGGCCTTAAAATTTTTACAAACAATATTACCGCGATTGTCACAGTCACAGATACGGGCGGAAGCTCCGGCCGCCTCCGTGAAGAAATGGACATGCTGCCTCCGGGTGATATTCGCAACTGTCTTGTGGCGCTGGCTGACGCGGGTCCGCTGATCCGCGACCTTTTCCAGTACCGCTTTGAAGTGGGCGAAGGGCTCAAAGGTCACAGCTTCGGCAATCTTTTTATTACCGCGCTTTCCAAGGTCACGGGCGATTTTGAAAAAGCCGTGGCGGAGTCCAGCAAGGTGCTTGCCATCCGTGGGCGCGTCATCCCGTCCACGCTTGAAAAAGTCACGCTGGTGGGCGAGTTTCTGGACGGCACTTATATGGAAGGTGAGACCAATATTGTGGACGCGGCTAAACCGCTGCGCAATATCCGCCTGAAGCCGGACAACTGCCACGCGCGTCCGGAAGCGCTTGACGCGATTGAGAGCGCGGACCTGATCATCTTGGGGCCGGGCAGTCTTTACACCAGCATTCTTCCGAATTTACTTATCCGTGATATTTACGACGCCATTTTGAAATCCGACGCGTACAAAGTTTATATCTGCAATGTCATGACCCAGCCTGGTGAAACAGAAGGCTTCACAGCCTGGGACCACATGCGCGTTCTATTAGAGCACACGGACCCGCGCATTGTGGACGCGTGCTTTGTGAACACGCAGCCCATTCCGGCCAAGCTTCTGGACAAGTACAAGGAAAAGGGCGCGGACGCGTTGAATCTCACGGTGAACGGCGAAG
>CAZKMJ010000030.1:0-16971 GCA_964553835.1 uncultured bacterium | reverse complement strand
ACCGATTTCCCACGGCTCGCCGCCGTTGGGAGCGTTGACCAGCAAGGCGCCGCGAATCTTGAACACAGCATTGGAAATGTCATTGGCATTTGCATTGTTCACATCACTCACGCGCACTTTGATCAGATTGGAAATATTGTCAGACACGGTCCAGGAATAAGTGCCGGTGTTGGGAGTGCTGGCAATCATGGTGCTCGTCTGGGTTTCATCCGAGAAAGCATTGGTGGAAAGTTCAAGCTTGACGTTGGCCACCGTACCCGTAGTGCTCCAGGTCACGGACTGGGCACTGGCCACGGTCCAGACTTCCCCGCCGTTGGGCGCGGTTACGGCAAAAGCGCCCATGATGGTGAAGTTTGCATTGGATTCATCAAACACAGTAGCATCAGAAGCGTCAGAAATTTTGACCCTGCGATTGGAACCAATGGCGTCCGGAACTGTCCAGATATAGGCCTGTGCCGCGGCGCCCGTGGAAGCCTGGATCACATTCGGATAGGTAGAACCGCCGTCGGTCGAGTATTCGAGTTTCGCGTTGGCAATGGACCCCACGCGCACCCAGGTAATAGTTTTGCTGGTGCCCACAGCCCAGCTTTCGCCGCCATTCGGAGCCGACAGCGTCAGAGAGCCCGCGATCTTGAAATTCAGATTGGAGGCATCGACAACCGCCGCATCAGATTCATTGGTCACACGCACTTTGAGAGCCGTACCGATCACATCCGGGACCGTCCAGTCATAAGGAGTGCCATTGACTGCGTCCACGCCCGTGGCAATGGTCGTGACCTGAAGTTCATCAGTGAAACCGTTGGTGGAATATTCCAGTTTTACAGTGGAATAAGTACCGGTCTTGGTCCAGGTCAAGTTGCGGTGCTCGGCCACAATCCAGACTTCGCCGCCGTTCGGGGACGTCAGGGTGACCGTACCCTTGATTTCAAAGTTGGCATCCGAAGTATCATTCACAGTCGTGTCAGTGGTATCAGAAACTTTCACGCGGAGCTGGGTACCGATTGCGTCGGCGACCGTCCAGGCATAGGTACCGGTCGAAGCGTCAGTGGAGGCAACAATGCTGTTCGGATAAGAAGAACCGCCATTGGTGGAATATTCCAGCTTGACGTTGGCAATGGAGCCTGTGCGGTTCCAGGTGATATTGCGGCTCTCGCCCACTTTCCAGAGTTCGCTGCCGTTGGGAGAAGTCAGGCTCAAAGAACCCTTGATCGTGAAAACGGCATTGGAGGTATCGACCACCGTATTGTCGGCCGCGTCACTGGCGCGCACTTTCACGCTGGTGCCGATGGCGTCTGGAATGGCCCAGCCAAAGGTGCCGTCATTGGGCGTAGAAGAAGTGATCGAGAAGGTCTGGCTCTCATTTGAGAAACCGTTGGTGGAATATTCCAGCTTCACATTCGAATAGGAACCCGTGCTGGTCCAGGTAATATTTTCGGTCGAACCCACAATCCAGAGCTCGCCGCCATTGGGGGCGGTGATGGTCACGGAACCGCGAATCTTGAAGTCCGCGTTTGAATCATCATAAGTGGAGCTGTCAGCCGCGTCCTGCACACGCACACGGAGCTGGGTACCGATCCGGTCCGGAATGGTCCAGGAATAGAAGCCGTTGTTATCAAGCGGGGCCGGATCCGCGGCCGTCGACGCGACAATCTGGTTGGCGCCGGGCCAGGTGCTGCCGCTGTCGGTTGAATAGTAAAGGGCGACGTTGGAGATGCTGCCAAACTTTGTCCAGGTGATGTTCTGCACGCCGGCAACAACCCAGACTTCGGAACCGTTCGGAACACCGAGCACCAGGCGGCCCTTGATGGTGAAGTTGGAGTTTGAAGTATCAAGCACCGTGGCATCGGAAGCATCGGTCACACGCACTTTCGTCGTAGTAGAAGGTGCGTCCGGAATAGTCCAGGAATAAAGACCCGCGTTGTCCGCCGGATCAGGGTCAGCAGCCGTAGAAGCCACGATCACGGCCGTCTGCGTTTCATCCGCGAAAGCATTGGTTGAAAACTCCAGCTTCACATTGGCAATGGAACCCGTACGGGTCCATGCCACGTCTTGAGCGGTACCGATTTCCCACGGCTCTCCGCCGTTGGGGGCAGTGACTGCTAAGGCGCCACGGATCTTAAAGCTGGCGCTGGAAATGTTGGCCGAGTTGGCATTGTTCACATCACTGACGCGCACACGCACCAAGTTGGAAATCGCGTCCGCGACCGTCCAGGAATAGGTTCCGGTGTTGGGTGTATTGGCGATGATCTGAGTGGTCTGCGTTTCATTTGAGAACGCGTTGGTGGAATATTCCAGCTTCACATTGGAAACAGTACCCGTGGTGTTCCAGGTGATGGACTGAGCACTGCCCACTGTCCAGACTTCACCGCCATCCGGGGCCGTGACATTGAAGCTGCCCATGATGGAAAAGTTGGCATCAGAAACGTCGTAGACACTTGAATCAGAAGCATCAGAAATTTTGACTTTGCGGTTGGAACCGACGGCATCCGGGATATTGGTCCAGATATAGGCCCCAGCCGGCGCGCCTGTGGAAGCCACGATCACATTCGGATAGGTGCTGCCGCCGTTGGTGGAGTAATCGAGCTTGACGTTGGCAATGGAACCAACGCGGTCCCAGGTCACAGTCTGGTTCGTGCCGACACCCCAGTTTTCGCCGCCATTGGGAGCAGTCAGGGTCAAAGAACCCACAACTTTAAAGTTCAGATCAGAAACGTCTTTCACTCCGGAAGTATCCGCTTCATTGCTGATACGAACGCGAAGCGTAGTGCCGATCACGTCAGGAATGGTCCAGGTATACGGAGAGCCGGTCGCGGCATCGACGCCCGTCGCAATCGTTGTCACCTGAAGTTCATCAGAGAACGCGTTAGTGGAATATTCCAGCTTCACCGTGGAGAAAGTACCGGTCTTGGTCCAGGTAATACTCTGCTGGCTGCCGACCGCCCAGACTTCACTGCCGTTGGGAGCGGTGACCGTCACGGTACCCTTAATTTCAAAATTGGCATTGGAAACCGAGTTAACGGTGGCATCCGAAGTATCGGAAACGCGAACGCGAAGCTGGGTGCCGATTGAATCCGGGACGGTCCAGGAGTAACTGCCGCTGGATGCGCCCGTAGAAGCAATAATGGTGTTCGGGAATGAGGAACCGCCGTTGACGGAATATTCCAGCTTCACATTGGCGATAGAGCCTGAACGGTTCCAGGTAATGTTGCGGCTTTCACCCACTTTCCAGACTTCGGAGCCGTCCGGGGACGTAACATCAAGAGAACCCTTGATCGTGAAATTGGCATTGGAAACGTCAGAGACCGTGGCATCATCCACGTCCGTCGCGCGCACGCGAAGGGTGGTGCCGATAGCATCCGGAATGGTCCAGGAGAAGCTGCCATTGTTCGGAGTCGAGGCTGTGATCGAAGTGGTCTGGGTTTCATTGGCGAAAGCATTGGTTGAGTATTCCAGCTTAACGTTATTAAAGGAACCGGCGTGGTTCCAGGTAATGCTCTGGCTGGCACCGACATTCCAGTTTTCGCCGCCGTTAGGGGCCGTGATAGTCACACTGCCGCGAATTTTGAAATCCGCGTTGGAATCGTCATAGGTCGAAGAGTCGGCCGCGTCCAGCACACGCACACGAAGCGTCGTGCCAATCTCGTCCGGAATAGTCCAGGAATAAATACCGATATTGTCCGTAGGGGCCGGGTCAGCGGCCGTGGAAGCGACGATCAGGTTGCCGCCCGGCCAGGTACCGCCGGAGTCGGTTGAATACTGAAGGGCCACGTTCGAGATGGCGCCGAATTTGGACCACTGCACGTTCTGCACCGTAGCGACCGTCCACACTTCCCCGCCATTCGGGATCTGCATGACAACCTGACCCTTGATGGCGAAGTTCGAGTTGGAAGTATCAAGTACAGTGGAATCGGAAGCGTCCGTCACACGCACCTTGGAAGTGGCAGACGGCGTATCCGGAATGGTCCAGTCATAAATACCGATGTTATCAGACGGCGCGGGATCCGCCGGAGTCGATGCAATAATCACGTCTGTCTGTGTTTCATCCGCGAAACCATTGGTGGAATATTCCAGCTTCACATTGGCAATGGAACCGGTACGGGTCCACTGAATATTTTGATGGTTACCGATCAGCCACGCTTCGCCGCCGTTGGGGGCGTTAACTACCAGAGCGCCGCGGATCTTGAAACTGGCATTGGAAATATCCTTGGCATTGGCATTGCTCGCGTCACTGACACGCAGGCGGACCAGATTGGAAATCGAATTGGCAACCGTCCAGGAATAAGTGCCGGTGTTGGTGGTGCTGGCTGAAATAACCGTGACCTGGCTTTCATCCGCGAAAGCATTTGTGGAATATTCAAGTTTAACGTCCGTGACCGTGCCGTAAGTGTCCCAAGTCAGGTTCTGCGCGGAACCCACAGTCCAGACTTCACCACCATTGGGAACCGTGACCGCGAAACCACCAATGATCGAGAAATCAACATCAGAAGTGTCACTGACCGTTGAATCGGAAGCGTCCGTGACCTTAACGCGGCGGGTGCTGCCGATGCTGTCAGGAATGGTCCAGGAATAAGCGCCCGCGCCCGCACCGGTGGAAGCCACGATCACGTTCGGGTAAGTAGAACCGCTGTCGGTTGAGTATTCCAGTTTAACGTTCGCGATCGAACCCACACGGGTCCAGGAAACAGTCTGAGAAGAACCAACCGCCCAATTCACGTTGGTGTTCGGAGCGGTCAGAGTCAAAGAACCTACGATCTTGAAGTTGGTGTTGGAAACGTCCGTCACTGTGTTGTCGGATTCATTGGTGATGCGGACCTTCAAAGAAGAACCGATGGCGTCGGGAACAGTCCAGCTGTACGGTGTGCCCGTGACCGCATCGATGCCAGTGGCAATTTCAGTGACCTGAAGTTCATCGGCGAAAGCATTGGTCGAGTATTCCAGCTTGACCGTTGAGATGGTACCGGTCTTGGTCCAGGTGATGTTATTGGACGCGTTCACAATCCAGACATTGCCGCCGTTGGGAGCAGTGATGGTCAGGGTACCTTTGATGGTAAAGTTGGCATCGGAAGCATCACTCACACTGGCATCCGCCGTACTGGTGGCCTTAACGCGCAGCTGGGTGCCGATGGCATCCGGAACTGTCCAGGCATAAGTACCGGTTGAAGCGTCCGTTGAAGCAACGATCTGGTTGGGGAAAGAAGAACCGCCGTTGGTGGAGTATTCCAGCTTCACGTTCGCCACGCTGCCGGTCCTGTTCCATGTAATGTTGCGGGCTTCGCCCACTTTCCAGATTTCTGTACCATTCGGAGAAGTCACAGTCACGGAACCTTTGATTTCAAACGGGTTGTTGGAAACGTCTACAACCAGCGCATCCGCGGCATCACTGGCGCGAACTTTAAGATTGCTGCCGATAGCATCAGGAATCGACCAGGCCTGCGTGCCGTCATTGGGCGTGGAAGCCAAAATAGTGTTGGTCTGGGTTTCATTCGCGAAAGCATTCGTGGAGTATTCCAGTTTCACGTTCAGGAATGAACCGTCATGGCCCCAGGTAATCGGATTGCTGTCACCCACGATCCAGGTTTCACCGCCGTTCGGAGACGTAACAGCAATCGCACCTTTAATTTCGAAATTACCGTCGGACACGTCTTCGACGGATGCATCACCCGCGTCACGCACGCGCACCTGCAGCTGCGTGCCGATAGCATCCGGAATGGTCCATGAATAAGTACCGTTATTGTCAACAGGGGCCGGGTCAGCTGGCGTGGAAGCAGTAATCAGGTTGCCGCCGGGCCAGGTGCTGCCGCTGTCCGTGGAGTATTCAAGTGAAACATTGGAGATGGCGCCAAATTTGGTCCAGGTAATGTTACGGGTGGTCGCGACAATCCAGGCGCTGGCGCCGGTTTCCGTGCCGTTGGGCGCGGTCAGTGTGACACTACCACGAATGGAGAAGTTACCGTTTGAAGTATCGAACGCGGTGGAATCCGAAGCATCAGAAACACGGACACGCGCGGTGCTGGACGGTGTATCAGGAATCGTCCAGGCATAAACACCGTTATTGTCCACAGGCGCAGGGTCTGCGGGAGTTGAGGCAATGATCACAGCTGTTTCAAGTTCGTTCGCGAAAGCGTTGGTGGAATATTCCAGCTTCACATTCGCGATTGAACCCGTGCGGGTCCAGGTGATATTGCGGGAATTGCCGATGCCCCAGGCTTCGCCGCCGTTGGGCGCGGTCAGAAGCAGCACGCCGCGGATTTTGAAGTTGGCGTTGGAAATATCAAAAGCTTCAGCATCCGATGAATGGGAAACACGGACGCGGACAGCAGTGCTGATGGAATCCGGGACCGTCCAGGAATAGGAACCCGTGTTCGAGGTGCTGGCCGTGATAGTGGTGGTCTGCGATTCATCCAGGAAAGCATTGGTAGAATATTCGATTTTCACGGTGCCCGCGGTGCCGTCTGTGGTCCAGCCAATCGTCTGGCTTGAAGCAACCGACCAGACTTCCCCGCCGTTGGGAGAGCTGACGGCAAAGGCCGGCATAATTTTGAAATTCGCGTCAGAAACGTCATTGACCGTGGCATCCGCTTCATTGGTCACGCGGACCTTGACAGTCTGGGAAACAGCGTCCGGAATAGTCCAGGCATAAGGAGTGGCGGTGACCGTAGTCAAACCTGTCGCGATCCCAACCGTCTGGGCTTCAGTCGAAAACGCATTGGTAGAATATTCCAATTTTACCGTCGCAATGGTGCCAGTCTTTGTCCAGGAAATATTCTGGGACGTGCTCTTGACCCATTTTTCCCCGCCATTCGGAGCTGAGAGAGTCAGGCTGCCGCGAATTTTGAAATTGGCATCAGAATCATCGCTCACGTTATTGTCAGCCGCGTCCATGGCACGCACTCTGGCCAGCGTAGTAATCGCGTCTGGAATGGTCCAGGAGTAGGTACCGGTATTGTCAGTCGGAACAGGATCCGCGGGCGTGGAGTTGGTAATGGTGGTCGGGAAAGTTCCACCGCCATCGGTCGAGTACATGAGTTTCACGTTCGCAAAAGAGCCGGTACGTGTCCAGGTGACGTTCTGACTGCTGCCCACGTTCCAGATTTCACTGCCATTGGGCTGGGTCAACGTGATCGAGCCAGTAATAGTCAAAGCGCTGTCAGAAACGTCCGTGACCGTGGCATCATCCACGTTGGTCACGCGCAATTTAATATTAGTGCCGATAGCATCGGCAACCGTCCAGGCGTACTGCCCGCTGCCGGTACCCGCAGGAGGATTGGTTTCCGCCGCGGTGGAATTAACAATGGTGAAAGTCTGTGCTTCATTTGAGAAAGCATTGGTGGAATATTCCAGCTTCACATTGGCCAGAGAACCGGTCATGGCCCATATGACATTGCGCGACTCACCCACCACCCATGTCTGGCCTCCGTTCGGCGTGCTCATGGTCAAAGAACCTTTAATGGTGAAAGTAGCGTCCGAAAGGTCGAGAACGGAGGTATCACTCAGATTCGTGATGCGGACTTTGACGCTCGAATCAATGGCATCCGGAATCGTCCAGGCGTAGGAAAGGTTCGCGCCGGGGGTTGACCCGACAATAGTCACGGTCTCGTTTTCATCCGCGAAAGCATTGGTAGAATATTCAAGGCTGACATTCGGAATGGTACCGGTCTTGGTCCAGGTAATATTCTCACTGCTGCCCACGACCCAGCTTTCACCGCCGTTGGGGGCCGTCAGGGTGACAGAACCCTTGATGGCAAAATCCGCGTCTGATTCGTCATTGACTGTACCGTCGCCGGTATCCGTGACTTTCACTCGGAGTGTCGTGCTGATCGTGTTCGGAATGGTCCACGCGTAGCTCAGGTTTGCGGCCGGCGTGGAAGCCGTAATCGTGGTCGGATAAGTGCCGCCGCTGTCACTGGACAAGTCCAGCTGGACGTTTGAAAGCGATCCGCCCTTGGTCCAGGTAATGTTGCGTCTCTCGCCCACAATCCAGGTCTGGCCGCCATTGGGCGCGGTCAGGGTCAGCGAACCTTTGATGCTAAAATTACCGTCTGATTCGTCGTTGACGGTCGTATCATCGAGCTGGGTAATTTTCACGCGGCCCTGGGTAGTCGGAGCATCC
This sequence comes from uncultured bacterium, assembly GCA_964553835.1. Lineage (GTDB taxonomy): Bacteria > Omnitrophota > Omnitrophia > Omnitrophales > Aquincolibacteriaceae > CAYLPP01. The sequence continues at coordinate 8,861 of CAZKMJ010000030.1, read as the reverse complement.
GGAATAGTCCAGCTGTAGCTGGAACCGCTGGCCGGCTGCGTGTTGGTGATCAGGTTACCGCCCGGATAAGTAGAACCACCGTTGATAGAATATTCCAGCTTCAAATTACCTGTTAAAGTTCCGGTCTTGGTCCAGGTAATGTTGTGAGAAGTCGTAATACCCCAGGCTTCACCGCCAACCGGAGAGGTCACGGTGATGCTGCCCTTGATGCCGAAAGAGGAATTGGACATATCGGTTACCGTGGCATCAGCCGTATTGCTGATGCGAACCTTGCGGCCCGTGCCAATGTCGTCATTGATGACCCACGGATAGGTCAGATCAGAACCGGGGGTTGAAGCCACAATCGTCACGTTCTGAAGCTCATCCGAGAAACCATTGCGGGAATATTCCAGCTTCACGTTCGGAATAGTACCGGTCTTGGTCCAGGTGATGTTCTGGGTCGCGCCAACAACATAAGTCGTACCGCCATCGGGAGCGGTCAAATCAAGAGAGCCTTTGATCGTAAAAGTAGCTGCTGATTCATCACTCACAGAAGCATCTGCCGCGTCTGAAATACGAATGCGGTTATTCGTGCCAATGTTGTCCGTGACCGCCCATGTGTAGCTCAATGCCGCGGCGGCTGTAGAAGATACGATCAATCCACCTGCAAGGTAAGAACCACCGCCGGCGGTGCCGCCATTGGTTGAAAGTTCAAGTTTGACATTCGTAGCGCCAATATAGGTCCAGGTAATGTTGTTGTTCGCGCCAACGATCCAGCTTTCTCCGCCATCCGGCGCGGTCAGGTTCACGCTGCCCTTGATGCTGAAGTCCGTGTTGGATTCATCGTAGACAGTTGTGTCAGACAGAATTGTTGCCTTTACCTTATAGGCGGTACCCGTAGTTGTAGGCAAAGTCCAGGCATAATGGCCGGCTGTGGAAGAATCATTGTCGGAAGCGGTAGAAGCCACGATGGTGGTAGGATAGGTGCTGCCGCTGTTGCTGGAAAGTTTCAGTTCCAGGTTTCCGATGGTACCGGTCTTGGTCCAGGTAATGTTATGCGCCGTGCCGGCGCCCCATGCTTCCGCGCCATTCGGGCTGGTGATTGTCACAGAACCTTCGATTTTAAAGTTGGGAGAATCGCCGTAAGTATCGCCTGCATAGGCAACATTGTTGGCGCGCACACGGACCTGGACGGTATTACCGATGACGTCCGGTACGTCCACCCACTGCCATGTGGTGCCCGTCTGGTTGGTCACCAGTGAATTTGGGAAACTGGAACCGCCGTTGGTGGAATAAAGGATGTCCACATTACCGACGGAACCGGACTTGCTCCACTGGATCGTCGGTGAAGACGCGACAGCCCACTCGGAAGTTCCATTAGGCTGCAGAACTGTAATATTGCCGCGGATCTTGAAGTCCGCGTCGGAAGCGTCATAGCGAGTCGTGGGCGCGGACTCATCCTTGACCTTTACGCGCACCAGATCGCCAATAGCATCCGGAATGCTCCAGGGATAAGTACCGGTCGAACCCGTCTGGCCTGTGACAATCGTGTTCCAGGCGCCACCGCTGTTGGTTGAATATTCCAAAGTAACAAAATTGATCGTACCATTGATGGACCAGGTAATATTCTCGGTCGTACCTACCCGCCATATTTCCGTTCCAAGGTTCGGGCTTGTAATCGCGATAGATGCTTGCACCGCGAAGTCCACGTCAGATTCGTCACTGACTTTCAAAGTGGAGTTCTGGTCGCTTTCCACCTTGATGCGGTTGGTAGTGCTGATGGCGGAAACAGGAACTGACCAGTTATAGCTACCACTCGTGGTGCCGCCTGCCTGACAGGTAACAAGTGTCGTGGGATATGACGCGCCGCCATTCGTTGAAAGATAAAGGTTCACATACTCACCCGCGCCGCAGGAGCCGCCGGTCCCGGAAAAAGTACCTGCTTTGTTCCAGGTAATATCCTGGCTGGTCTGGGCATTCCACGTCAGCGCCGAGTTCGGAGCTGTGACAGTCAACCTTCCATAAATAGGAAAGTCCACATCGGATTTGTCGTTTACGCCCGCCGCATCCCAGCTGGCTTCAACCCCGATACGCCAGGCTGAACCAATTTTGTCGGCCACACCGTTTCCGCCGTTGTTCCAGGTATAGGTGCCCGCGCTCGGAGCTACCGTACCAGAAGCAAGAATGGTGCTGTCCAAAACAGTACCGCTGCTTGAATATAGCTTGATGGCCACAGTTCCGTTGTCATCCAGGTTACCTGTGTTAGTCCATGTGATGGTGTGATTCGTTCCCACTATGAAAGAAGGGTTCGGCGCCGCGGTGTTAGGGCTTGTTACAGTCAATGTCCCTTTAATAGTGAAGTTCGCGTTCGATGTATCAGTGTTGCGCGACGCAAGGTCGGTATCCGTAATTCTGATGCGGATGTCGGTATCGTCCAGATCCACGCCATCACTGCTGGCCGGGGGTGTCCAGGAATAAGTGTCCGCCGTGCAATCGACGGTAGAGCTGATCGGTGTCGCAAGCCATGTACTGCCGCCGTCCGCGGAAACTTCCAGCTTGCATTTATGAGCAGGTCCGCTTCCTCCATAGGTGCCGCCTGATTCAAGTTCTTTCGCGTGCTTCCACGTAATATTGTAGGCAGTTCCCACATACGCTGTTTCTCCGCCATTGGGCGCGCGCAAAGTTAAGGGTGGAAATTCAAATGTGAAGTAACTGCATTTGCCAGCCAAAACAATGCTGTTCGTTTGCTGGCTGCGGTTCACGGAAAGATAGTTGGTGGCGCCAACAGTTGTCAGCATGCCCACAATAGACAGGTTTTTCATACGCGTGTTACTGGTGTCGACTGCGGCCGCATCACCCGCGCAGGAAACGTAGCTCATGGTCCGGTCCGCCTGTATCGCGGTACCAAGCGCACTGGTGATCGCGGCCATTGCCGTACCACCGGTACCCGCACCACTACCTGTGGCTGTTGAGCCCAGCAGCTCAAAAGTGTTGGTAGTCGCATTGGCTACAATCCATTCGCCAATGGCATTGGTGTTGGTGGCATGACCAGAAATATTGACCAGCTGGCCGATGCAGAAAACCTGGGCAGTTGCGGTGATCACAATAGGAGTCTCGTCCGTGCTGGAAGAGATGGTTTTGGTCGTCACCGCTGTCGGCAGCTGACCTGATGTCCCGGCCTGTATAAGGCCGTACTGGCTCTGGCTGCCATCATTGAAGTCAATGACATAATAGCGCACGTCCACGCCTGTACTGGCCGTGGTCGTGGAAGTGTTTCGCAGGACCGTCAGGGTCGCCGGGCTGCCCGCAGTAATGTACCCGCGGGCTGTCCATTGGTCATCAATACCCGCCAGGCCCGTGCCGGGTTTCGGATAAACCAGAATCATGGCGTTGTTTCCGCTGTTTTTAAGAGAAAGAGTAGTGCTGGCTGTCTGGTTGACCGTATTTGCTCCGGGCACGGGAAGCGAAAGCGTTCCGGTATAAACATCCGCGTCATAAGAAAGAGAAACCACCTGCCAGGTCATGGTGAGGGCCTTGGTGCCGGTAGAAGCGTTGCGCGAAATCGTCAGCTGGGTCGAGCTCAAAGTCGGTTCCACAACAAGCTGATGCGTGATGGTACGCCCTGTTTCCGTGTTTTGCGTATAGACAATCGGAAAAGATTTGGAAGTGTCAATGGAAGACGGCAGGTCAATGGCCTTGGTCAGGGTCTTCGCCTGCAGGCTTGAAATACCGCGCTGGACCGTAACACCGTCCGCGAATTCAACGACCTGCCAGGCCACACCGCAATAGGTGGTGGAGCTCACACCGCTTCGGTTAATGGAAATCGTGCTCGAATCTTCAAACTGCGCGGAAAAGAAATAATTCTGGTCCGCATCATTCGCCGTACCCGATTCGCAGGAATTATTGATCAGGATAAGAGATTTTGTCGTGTCTACAGTGGCGCCAATGTCCGCGGAGTTCACAACGTCCGTACCGTCAAACGCCGCGGTGCCGCGGTAGATTTTCTTGATCTGGGCAGCATGGGCCTGGGTAGAAAACGCGAAAAACGTTACAACGAAGAAAATGCCGGCCGCGGTGGATTTTTTTATCATTGGGCGGCCTCGGGCTCAGAGTCTTCATCATCTGCAGCAGCTGGGGCCGACTTGGAAACAAAATTGACTTCTCTCAGGACCCGCCGGGTCTTCGCCTTGTCTTCTTCATAGGTTACAACCGCTTCATCACCCTGCTCCAGGTCCGACATATCCTCATAACCAATAAAGCGGACCGTCTCATTAAAAGGAAGCCACATTTCATTTTCGGTCCTGGAAGCCTTGTCGACCTTGGTGACAAAAGCCATACCATCGTTATTGAAAGCGCCGATGCGGCCGCGCTGGGTCCTTCTTTCCCCGAAAGGCTTGGTGATATCGAATACTTCCTGGGTTTCGGTGCTATTGACAGCCGCGCCCTTGGCTTCGGCGCGGGCAATTCTGGAACCGCTGGTCAGGGCTATGGAAAGAAGAAGGAGGAGAAAGAAAAATCCCGCGGATAGACTCCGCGGGATCTGGATGTTAAGAGAACGGGAGAAACAGTACAGTCTTCCCCACCGATTATCAGCAATCTTAGTTTTTTTTGTCATAAGTGGTAACCTGCCGGTCCTTGTTTAGGATGCACGGTTTTGCGTCCCACGGTTACCCGTGGTTTGCCATTCGCCCTTTCGGGCGATGATCGAACCTTGCGGTTCAGACCTTTGTCGCTTATTTCAAAGTTCTCTAGAAATGTACCCTACACACCCCGGCCTGTCAAGGAACCGGGTAATTATAGGTCGTTTAAAACCACTTTTTCTTTTTCTTATCTTTCTTCTCTTCAACGGGTTGCGTCTTTTCCGGGGCAGGGGCAGCAGCCTCTACCTGAGCAGCTTCGACAGGGGCCGATTCGACAGCAGCATCCGCAGCCGGGGCTTCCCCTTCAGGGGCTATTTCCGGAACCGTAGCAGGGGCCGGCTCTTCAACTTTAGGGGCCTCGACAACCGCGCTTTTGCTCAGGCTGTTGAAATAGAAGTCCTCGCTTTTGCCGTTGGACTGATGGCTCATAACACCATGCATGGAATCCCCTTCCCATTCGCCGCGCCAGTTGACCGTCGCGCCTTTGCCGTCCGACTGCATGGTTTCCCATACTGACGGGCCGCCTTCCTGAAGGGTGATGGTGTAATTGGTGGAATTAAATCCCTTGCTCGAATTGCCCTTGGACTCAAATTTAAGGTCCTTGAAAATCAGGGTATCTTCCTTCGGCGATCCCTTTTTGGGGTCGGCCGCAGGCACAAGCTTGACCTGCCATTCATGGCCATTCAGCTCTGCTTTTTTCTCGGCCAGGAGCTTCGCCTGGTCGACTGCCGCATGGACCATGGAAGGCGCCAGGAAAAACGCGGCGATCAAAACCGTAAAAACTGATTTCATTTTTGTGTTCATTGTTTCCTCCGTTTTAATGATGAGTTCTATTTTTTATTCCAAAGCGTAAAAAGTACGGTCAAGAGACCCGATATAGAGCCGCCCATTATAAAGAGCGGGCGCGCTTTTCCACACGCCGCGGGGGTCCTGTGACAACTGAATATGGCCGGCAACTTTCCCTTTTTCAAGCTCCACGGCCGCGATTTTATTTTCCTGCGTAGCCACATAAAGCATTTTTTTGGCCGCGTCGATCAGCGGCGAAGATTCAATGGGGCCCATTGCAATGTCCTGGCTCCACAGAATACCGCCCTCTTTTGCCTGTACCGCGAAAATTTTGGAATCATGCGTAGCCACATAAAGCACTTCGTTATGCAGCGAAAATGAAGAATGGCCGATGCTGCCCTCCACATCTCTTTTCCAGAGGACAGATCCCCGTGCAGCGTCAAAAGCGTATAGAGTATTTCCAGCTCCCGCGTAAACACGCCCCTTATTGACTACTGGTGCGGAATAAACGAGGTCCGTAAATGGAGTTGAGCTCCAGAGCAGGCTGCCGTCCGCGGCGCTCAAGCAAACAAGAGTCTTGTTTTCAAAACCGGCATAAAGGCGGCCATCACCGTAGGACAAAGAAGAATAAGGTGACATCCGGGAAACTTCCTGATTCCAGATCAGCTTGCCCGTTCTGCTGTCATAAGCCGCGACACCCCCATGACCTTCATACTGAAGATAGCCTGCGTAAATCCTGTCGTCGACAATCACGGGCGCGCCTTCCATGCCGCCCACAGCAGGCTGATCATTAATCATATTATTCCAGAGTTCGCTGCCGGTTTCAGGATCAAGCGCGAAAAGTGTGGGAGAAGCTTTTGTGGTAATGGCGGTGGTCACATAAAGGATTTTTGTATCGGCAGAAAGTGAAACCGTGAACACGTTGGAAATCAGGGGTTTTTTCCAGAGCAGCTTTCCATCATTGGCGTCAAGGGCCAGGACATTGTTCAGACCGTCCGGCGTATAGATCTTGCCGCCCGCGGCGACAGGTCCCCAGTCCACAAAGCCGTTTGATTTTTCCTCGATCTTGTACTGCCAGATGATTTTAAAAGGAAGCTCGACCGAAGCACCCTGAGGCAGGACCCCCAAACGGTCCACGCCGTTTTTAAAGGAAATCCAGTTTTCCCCCTGGGACTTTTCCGCGAGCCCAGGCGCTGCCGCACCAAGACACACGAGAACTGCCAGAACTGGAAGATATCTGAATTTGGCGATTGTTTTAAACTTCATGAATCTTTGACGTTTCCGGTTTTGGTTTTATTGCGGTTAATTTCTTTTCGGCTTTTCCCTGTAACTCTTAAAAGATAGCTTTGTTCGTTCCGGGATTCAAGTTGCATTAAATAGCAAAAAATAGCATTAGATATCAAAAAGGTACCTGGATTAGTAATATCGACTAATAGTAGCAGGAATTTTAACGTTTTTTAGGGTTTTGTAGAGGAGAAGGATCAGCGGCCAACGATACTTAAATGAAGGCGCCTGATCATCTGGAGGGCTTCCTGGAGCAGGCGTACCTGGCCCTGGACCTGCAGAGCGGAAGCTCCTTCCTTTAGGGGAGCCTGGGTCAGGAAGTTGCCGTCATACCCCTTACCCGCCAGCACATGCGCCATAGCAGAACTCAGGCTATTAAGTTTTTCCAGCACCACAGGCGGCAGGTCCGTCTGGATCAAAGACCCAGCGAGCCCATTCAGACGGTTTTCAATTTCAGGCAGGTATTCTTCCCATTCGGTCGAATGCTTCTCAAAATTTTCCACAACTTCAAGAACTGCATTCAATTCACCTATCAGCTCCGGCACCGAAATAAGGCCGGCATTCCGGTCCATGCCCGCAGCAGCAGATGCTGACTTGATCATAATCGAAACAGATTTGAACTGCTGGCTGACCAGATCAACGACAGTGGCAGTCACAGGCTTTCCAGGAATAAAGCCGCTGCCTTTGATTGGCAGGAGATAAACAAACTGTCCCGGGCCCTTGGATTCCATAGTTGCGGCACGGACCATCAACCTGCGGTTGGCGTCATACAGATCCAGCACCGGGCGCGATTCCGGACCGCCTGAATAGACAATGCTGATGGTTTCATTCAGCACGGCTTCCGAAGGCGCCTGCACGCGGGACTCAGCTGGAGCAGATTTCGCGGGCGCGGATTTGACAGGCTGTCCTTCAAGCTCTTCCAGGGTGCGGGCAGGTTTCACCGGCTCAGCCGCTGTTGCAGATTTTTCTTCTACTGCCGGCACTGAAGGAACCGCGGGTGAAGCAGCCGGCAATGCAAGCGGCTTGAGATATACTGAAGAAACACTTTGGCGCGCTACAGGTTCCTTGAGCTCCTTGACTGGAATATCAAGCTGATAGGAAACCGGACTCGCGTGGAGGCGGCCGTCAGCCCCCGTGATAAAAGCCGAAGCCACATAACGCGTATTGCCAGCCACCTGATGCGTGTCCCAGACCATGCTGAAATTGCCACTGTTGTCCGGTGTGGTCGAAACCAGTGTCTTGATCAGTTCCGTGCCCTTGTAAATTTTGACTTCCGACTGCACCACGGCGGAAACCGGCGCGCCATCCTTTTCATACCAGCTGCGGATGGCCATCAGGTCACGTTCCCGGTCATAACGGAAATCAAAGCGAACATTCTCGACCGCTTTTTCTTCAGGCGTAAGCGTAACTGTGAAATTCATGTCATGGTCCGCGAGCCAGGTACTGCGGAATTCTCCATAACCGGGCTTGGACCAGACAGTGGTGTAGATTCCATAAGGATAATCCAGTACCAGCGGCGAGCTGAGGCCGGAACGGGTCTTGCCCGTGGTGTCCGTCAGGGTCAAGCCGATCAAATGCTCGCTGGTGCGCGCGTCACGCACCGTCCAGGTCACATGGTTGTAATCCACCTTAATAGCTTCGGAAACGCTGGAAATCCGCGCGTCGTTGCTGTTACGCACCCGCAGCTTGATGCTGGCAGACGGATCATTGGGCACTTTCCAGGAATAGGTGCCAAGGTTCGGCAGGTCTGCCGCGATCAAATGTACGTCCTTGTAAAAATTGTCCTTGGAATATTCCAGACTGACCTTGGGCATAAGTCCCAGAATGCGCCAGCGGACCATGCGCTCCTCGCCCACAACCCAGCGTTCGCCTCCAACCGGCGAAACAAATTCCAGCCGCCCAACCACGTGGATTTTTCCATCCGTCACATCCTGAACACTGGAAACCGAGGCGTCTGATACCCGCAGCTGAATATCATTGCCAGTTTCAGGGACTTCCCAGTCAAAAGTTCCCTGATTATCCAGATTGGCAGCTATTGGCACCGCAGTCTTGAAATTATCCGAAGAATATTCCAGCCGGACTTTCTGCACTCTTCCCAGCGTATCCCATGAAATCCTTTGCCGGCTTCCAACCGGCCAGGTATGGTCACCGGCAGGAGAAGTGAAACGGAAA
>CAZKMJ010000029.1:0-17063 GCA_964553835.1 uncultured bacterium | reverse complement strand
GACGTCCACATGGATCAGGTCACAGCCTGCCTTCTCGACATCACGGATCTCCTCGCCCAGCCGCGAAAAATCGGCGGACAAAATACTGGGAGCAACCAGAGTTTTCTTCATAATCCCGCTTCGAACTCCGTTTTGATTTTTTTCTGAAGCGCTGAATCGACAGGCCCGATCAACGACATATACATCGATTGACCCTTAAAAATTTTCTTTGCCATGGCCTGAACATCACCGCGCGTCACGGTTTCAATACTCTGCTTGATTTTCTCTCGGCTTGGAAGCTTGTTTCCATCCAGAATCTTCTCCCCCGCCCACAGCAGGTGTTCCAAAGTGTCTTCCAGCGCCATGTAGAGTTGGCTGGTAAAATAATCCTTGGCCCGGCGCAACTCTCCCGCGCCCACACCTTCCTTGCACAGCTTTTTCAGCTCCTTGAGCACAACCGCAACGGCTGCCGGCGATTTTGCCGCTTCGACGCCCGCAGAAATACTGACAGCACCCGTGTCCTGGAAAAGACTGATTCCGGACTTCACCTCATAGGCAAGCCCGCGTTTTTCGCGCACTTCTTCGAACAGGCGGCTGGACATATTACCACCCAGGATCATGCTCAGCACGCCCAGCTTGTAGCGGTCCGGATGGAACCGTGAAATCCCATGAAAACCAATGACAAAATGGGTCTGCTCGCTTGCTTTTTCAATAAAATGAGACTTGGGCCCTTCATGCTTCACGGACGCCTTCTCAAAACTTGATTCCCTGCCGCCTTCTCTTTTGCTGAACGCATCTTCAGCAAGATTTACAACGTCCTTGTGCTTGACTGGGCCTGAAACCGTGACTACCAGGTTCTGCGGGCGATAATGTTTCTTTTTATAGTCGACGATCTCCTCGCGCGTCAGCGCGGAAACCGACTCCACCGTGCCCGCGATTGGGCGCCCCAGCGCCTGCTCCGGCCACATGATCTCACTCAATACATCATGCACATGATGTGACGGAAGATCACGGTACATCCGGATTTCCTCCAGAATGACCGTTCTTTCCTTTTCAAGTTCCTCTTTTTCAATGAGCGCGTTGTTGATCATGTCCGAAAGCACATTGAATGCTTTCTTGAAATGCGGCGCCAGAAGCTTGGCAAAATAGCACGTAGCCTCTTCAGAGGTGAAAGCATTCAGCATGCCGCCCACGCCTTCGACCTGCTCTTTAATCTGACGGGCCGTGCGCTTCTTCGTTCCCTTGAACAACATGTGCTCCAGAATGTGGGAAACGCCGGAAAGTTTCTGATTTTCCATGCGCGCGCCCGTCTTGACCCAAAGCGCCACCCCGGCCGATTCCCTTTCCTTCATGGGGACCGTAATGATCTTCAAACCATTCTTCAGCTCAGCGAGTTCGTAGCTCATTTCCTGTTCCTGTGAAAATCCAGGTAGGTCTGCAGTATCCTCTGCGCGGCCAGCTGGTCTCGCACCTTTTCCCGCTTTCCACGGCTCATGTCCGCGTCCAGCAGGACCCGTTCGACTTCTTTCGTTGTAAGCCGCTCGTCCCACAGCACCCAGGCCACGGTCTTCATTTCCGACTCAAACCACTTCACATGTTCCTTGATCTTGAGCGCCGCCGGTCCCAGCTGACCCGACAAGGTCAGCGGCAGCCCCACCACAATAGTATCCGCGCCATGCTGCGATAAAATTTTGGTCAGATCCTTCACAACCTGCTTGCGGCTGTCAAACGGTACCATGGTCAGCGGAAACGCCATGCCGCCCATTTCGTCACTGACCGCGACCCCTATCCGCTTCTGGCCAAAATCAAGGCCGAGCAAAACACCCATCAGCGGCCTTTAACGGCCCGGACCATGCTTTCCACAAAACGCACGGCCGGCGCGGTCTTTCCGCCCGACTTGCGAAGGGCGTCAACAATCGCGCTGCCGACAATAACGCCATGGCTCATGGCTGAAAGTTTCTTCGCCTGTTCGGGGGACGAAACGCCAAACCCGATCAGCACCGGCTTTTTGGTAAAACGCTTCAACTGCTTCATGTTCTTTTCAATGTCCGCCGCAGTGCTTTTGCGCGCTCCTGTGACACCGCGAAGAGAAACGTAATAAATGAAGCCCCTGGACTTTTCCGCGATCATGGCCGCGCGCTTCGGTTCCGTTGTCGGCGCTACCAGAAAAACCTGCGCCAGCTGATGGCGAACACAGTCCTTGCTGAATTCCTTTTCTTCTTCCGGAGGCAGGTCCGGAACAATAACTCCGTCAAAACCTGCGGCGGCCGCTTCCCGCGTAAATTTTTTGAGGCCATAATGAAAAATAGGGTTGAGATAAGTGAAAAAAAGAATCGGGACCTCGCATCCCCTTTTCCTGAGCTTTTTGACCAGGTTAAACGCGTCCTGGATTTTCACGCCATTTTCAATGGCACGCTCCGAAGAATACTGGATGGTGGGACCGTCAGCCAGAGGATCGGAAAATGGAAATCCCAGCTCAATAATGTCCACACCCGCTTTTTCGAATTTAAAAATCAGCTCTTCGGTGGCTTTAAGGCTCGGGAAACCAAGCGTCAAAAACGCGCAGAACAACTTTTGGTCTGGTTGCATACCGCCGCCGCAGCAGCCTTCATGATGATGGTGGCTCATTTGAGTTTTTCCTGCACCGTGTGGATGTCCTTGTCGCCGCGCCCCGACAGGCAGACCACGACTTTTTGATTTTTCTTTGTTTTAGGCATGAGCTTCTTCAAATAACCCAGCGCGTGCGAGGGTTCCAGAGCGGGCATGATACCTTCCAGTTTGGTCAGCATCTGGAAACCTTCCAGAGCGTCAGCATCAGTCGCCGTGTGATACTGCACGCGGCCTGTGTCTTTCAAAAAAGAATGTTCGGGTCCGACCGAAGGATAATCCAGCCCCGCAGAAATTGAATGAGCCAGCTCAACCTGTCCAAACTTGTCCTGCAAAAGATAGCTTTTCATGCCATGCAAAATACCCGGCTTGCCTTTGGTCATGGAAGCAGCGTGTTTCTTGTTTAATCCTTCACCCGCGGCTTCAATGCCTGTAATTTTGACTTTCTTATCCTTCAAAAACGGATGAAAAAATCCAATAGCATTACTGCCTCCGCCTACGCATGCGATCAGCTGGTCGGGAAGTCCGCCCTGCTCTTTCATGAAATAGGCGCGCGTTTCTCTTCCGATGATGGACTGGAAATCACGCACCATCATGGGATACGGATGCGGGCCTACCACAGAACCGATCAAATAATGAGTGTCCTGCACATTCGTGACCCAGTCACGGATGGCTTCATTTGTCGCGTCTTTCAGCGTGCGGGAGCCGGAAGTCACAGGCACCACTGTCGCGCCAAGAAGTTTCATTTTGTAAACATTCAGCGCCTGGCGGCGGATGTCCTCCTCACCCATGTAGACGGTGCACTTTAGTCCAAAAACACAGGCCGCGGTCGCGCTGGCCACGCCGTGCTGGCCCGCACCTGTTTCAGCCACAATGCGCGGTTTGCCGAGGCGTTTGGCGAGCAGCCCCTGAGCCAGTGTGTTATTGATCTTGTGCGCGCCTGTATGACAAAGGTCCTCGCGCTTGATAAAAATCCGCGCCCGGCCGAAATGTCTGGTCAGATTTTTAGCTTCATACACAGGCGTGGGACGTCCCGCGTAATCCTGCAGGTAATGCGTTAACTCCGCCTGAAATTTTTTGTCCTTACGCACGGAAGCATAAGCGCGCGTCAGCTCATTGAGCGCTTTCATTAAAGTTTCAGGCACATAGCGGCCGCCGTAAATGCCGAAATGCCCCTGCGTGTCCGGAAGATTCGTCATGTTCCCACCTCGATAATCTGGGTATTGGGCACCCAGCCGCTTTCGCCATTGTTCAGAAGCACACGGCTCCAGTCATCCCTTTTATCCACCACATAAACCTTCACACCCTCGCCCACACGGAAAGCCACCTTGTCCGCTTCCGAAGGCCCGTAACGTGCCGCGGCCTCATTGGCCGTGACAATGGCGTCCCTTATAAAATGTGTTTCAATGTTCTTGGCCAGACCAACAAGGAAAAAAGCCGCGGAAATAATCAGAAGCATCCTGCGCTTGATCCCCCATGGCGCGCCGTTTTTAAAGAAAAGCACAAATGCCCAGCCCGATGCCAGGATGAAATAAGTGAACAGTACAAGCGAGATGACTTCTTTTTCCGTGAAATAATTCAGCAGTTCCTGCGCCGCCTTCAAATACCAGTTTCTCTTGTCGTCCACCCGGTACTGAACCAGCCCGCGCACAAATTTTAAATTGGCGCGCACATCCTGATTGCGGGGATCGAGCGCCAGCGCCTGCTCGTAAGCCACGATGGTAGGCCCCAATTTCCCAAGTTTGTGAAGGGCATTGCCCAGGTTGTAATAAAAAACAGCCTGGTCAGGATATTTATCAGACAGGTTTTCATAGGCCTCCGCGGCCAGCTTGAAGTCACCTTTGCGGTAATCCTGGTTGGCTTTTTTGAAAACTTCCGCGTCAGCCTTGCTGACGGCGAAAGCCTGCGGTGTTAAAAAAACGGTAAAAATTAAAAGCATCAGGATTTTTTTCATGCTTTTAACCGGATCCTTTCCACACGCGCGATGGTATCGCGCAGGATTTTAAGGGCACGGGCCTGCATCTGCTCCGGAATTTCAGCTTTGGCAAACCGGGCTTCTTCGCAAAAACTGTAAAGGTCGCGCACTTCTTTCAAAAGCGGGTCTTCAGGCCCAAGCGACGATTCCAGCTTCTGTTCCAGGTCATACCGGGTGGTTCCATAGGCCGAAATGTTAAACTTGTCAGCCAGATACTGAGTCATGATCTTTTCAATTTCCTCAAAGTACGCGCCGGGTTTTTCGCGGTTGGCTTTCAGCTTGCGCATGCGAGACTCCGCTCGTGACCGGGCAACAGAACGGCGCTTAAGTGAAACGTCCCGGGCAAAAATCTTTTCCTGCCGTTCGCGCATCAGACCAAACGCGACCAGCAGCGTCATCAAGATGCTCCCAAAAACAAGCGCGCGGAAAATCAAATTTTCAGCCCGCTGGCCTGCCGCATCGGGCAGCTTTTCCTGAATGAAACGGATATCACGCTCCTCCACCTTCACGTCTTTTTTCAGCGATTCCTGCTGGGTCAGCGCGGCAGGAAGCTTGAAAGTTTCCGTAGAAGGCGCGACATTCAGCGTGAACTCATTGGTCTTTAAGATGACGTAGCGCGCTTGAATAGGGTTAAAAAAGCTGAATTCCATGGACGGAATTTTTTTCTGACCGGCTTCCAGCGGAATGTAAACGATCTCAAATGACTTGCGGCCGCCGATGACATTGCCCGTCTTGAAAAGCTGGGCGGATGCGTCCGCGTCGTATGTCTTGAAACCGGGAAGCTCCGGGGCCTTGGGCCGGTTCAGCGTCTCAATGTTGCCATCGCCTTCAATGACGATCTTCAGACTGACAGGCTCATTCTGTTTAACCGCTGCCTTGTCGAGGTTCGCGGAAATCCTGAAATTACCCACGGCACCTTGAAAACTTTCAGGCTTCCCTTCTTCCGGGAACGGCTTGACCGTGACCCGAATCGCGGGCGGCTTCAAAACACGGTTTTCACGCCGCGCGAAAAAACTGCCGCCGGAAAAAAAACTGTCGTCAAAAAATTCATCAAAGATACTGTTCTGCTGGGCTTCCTGGCGGATCGACGCTTTCATGACGCCGGGCTGAATCGTGTATTCCGCAGGCGCGGTCGGAAAAAGCGCCATCTTGCGAACATCAGCTTTGACATAACGCTTGCCGTTCACGCGCACAGTCTCACGCCTGACTTCGCGCTCCATGGGAAATTCCTCGATCCAGAAGCCGCTGACTTCCGGCTCCTGGTCAAAACCTTCATAGCGTGTGTCGTAGCGGGTATAAAGCGAATAGGTCAGAAGCACCTGTTCATTGGGATAAACCGACGTCTTGTCCACCCATGCCTTGATGAAAATATTGTCGTCATCCGGCTGAAAGCTGGGCGGCGGCTCATTCGCATCCTGGCCACCCTGCTGCTGAGGAGCCTGCGCGGGAGGGTTCCAGGTGGCGGGCTGACCGCTTGCAGTACGCGGCGCTGAATACGGACTGGGCACTGGGCCCGCCCCGTTATTGGCCACTTCAATTTCCGCGGCATCCGTGGCAAAACGTTTGGAGTTCACAAAAACTTCAATGGGAGCAATCGTGTAGCGGCCTTCCTGCCGGGGCACAAGGGAATAGCTGAATTCAACACTGGAAGTTGACTGGCCATTGACGAAAGTCAGATGCGATGCACGCCCTGTGTAATAGGTATCAAAATTCTTGATGGTTGGAAGCCGGGGCGCCTGGATATTGCCCTGCGCGCCGCTGACCCGGATGGTCAGATGGACTTCTTCACCCACCCGTACGGCCCTCTTGTCAAAAGAGGAGTTGACGTTGACTTCCTCAGCCAGGGCCGGGCGTATTCCCGCCGCGCATATAAGGAAAGAGATTAAAAAAAACCGCGAAATTTTTGTCATTGCTTCCAGAAAATTAATAGATTGCTTGAAAAATTAACAAGCAATCATCATAACACAATATCAAATAAGGAGTTAAACAAATTTCGCTTGCGCTGGATGACCTCCATGATGCGATCCAGCTCCTGGGGGTCTTTTAACCGGGCCCGCAGGGTAATCCCCTCCGCTTCGAAATAAGGTGGGGCCTCCAGCACAAAGTCGCTTTTTTCATTCCGGGCTTCCTGGGCCAGGCGCTCGGCGGCCGACATAAATGCCTCTTCCTTCCGGACCAGTTCAGGAAAACGGAGACAGCGCACCGCGTGACAGAACAACTCGCCTTTTTGCCGGGGGTTCCACTCCGGATGTTTCAACACCTTATCTACGTCCGGCCGGCCCAGCAGGGTTTCCAGGTTTCCTTTATTGCTTTTTACCCAGTCATTCGCCCACTCGCAAACCTTGATCAGCTGATTGCTTGTCAGTGAAACCGGACCCGCCAGAGTTTGAGCGAAAAATTTCTGATCCGCGGCAGAGAAAGCCGTAAGCGATCGAACACCGCGGAAAGGCAGGCGGCCTTCATGCAGCGCGTTTAAAACTTCCGGAGCAAGCGACATCACTTCCGCCGCTTCATCGATCCATCTTTTTTCAGGCGTCAGCCCAAGCGCGGGCAGGACATCTTCCAGAATTTCTTTGTCTCCAAAGCCTGCTTTGCGCGCCCTTTCAATGACGAAGCAGCGGTCCAGATCTGTCCAGGCCTGGTTCCAGTTAGACAATAGTGAAAATAAAAACCAGTCGCGAGGGTTTTTCTGTGCCTGCACGGCCATGACTGGAATATCTTTCCAACCCAGCTCGCGGGCGGCCATTACACGAGCATGGCCCGCAAGGACGACGGCATTCCCCTTTTCTTCCAGCACGACAACCGGCATCAAAAGGCCGTGACGCTCCATGGACTGCCTGAGGTTCGAGTCTCCGCAGCGCCAGCGGCATGAGTAGGGAAATTCCGCTGAAATATTTTTTAGCTCTATTTTTTTATGAACGTAGCTTTCCATTCTCTTTCCAGTCGTTCTGTTGAGATCCGTAATTTTTCCCGCACCACTTCATCTGAATTTTTGCCCTTGGCAAATTCCGCCAGCATCTGTTTGATCAGAAACATGCCGTAACGGTTGACCAGATAATTCGTCAGGTGAAAGGATTGCTGATAGAAAAGGTTCACAAGCAGCGTGTCTTTCAGGCCTTCGGTCACGTTATCCTGCATCAATCCAATCAGGGGCATAAGCGTGTTTGTTGTCACAGCCGAATCAAAAACGAGAAGATCGATGGGCTTGACTTTGTTCTCTTCATATTGCGCCAGCCCTTCATTGATCCATGCAGGCGCCTGGTTGGCCGACATACCCGCCACAAAAGCGTGCGTGACTTCGTGCGTAGTTAAAGCTTTGAGTTCCAGGTCTGAAAATCCCTGACGCTTCAAAGGCATGCGGACTTTTCCGTCATAAAGTCCGCCGGCCCAGTGCGGGAGGCCGGAAATTTTCTTGAAATCTTCTTCATCATAAAGAAGAACGGTCACCTGATGATTAAAATAATGGCCAAAGTCGCGTGAAATAGTCCCATATGTTGTGCGAAGCAGCTCGCGCAGCTCGAAACCCTTGTCCTCGTCCGCTTTTTTGTAATATTTGATGATGAAATGCTGCTCATTATAGGTGGCCAGTTTTTTAGCCACGCTCTGGTCACCTTTCAGTGTTTCCATTTTTTTCAGGATACTTTCACGAGGGTTCAAGTTATAGGCAATGTCATAGTTCTTTTTTGCTTCAACCAGCTTTTCCTGCAAGTTATCCACGTCTCCAAGCAGCTCATAGGCAAACGCATTGCTCGGATCCAGGGCCAGCGCGTCGGTCAAAGCCTGCCGCGCAAGGTCATACTCCTGGTGCGAAAAAAATTCCACGGCCTGGTTATAAAGCTGGATAGACATGGGGATTTCCGGCACCTTGGAATTCTTGGGATCGCGTTGAAAAAAGGTTAGCAGCTCCACCTTTTGCCGGCGCTCCAGGATTTCCTCGGCCTTGGATTTTTCCTCGACCGCGAAAGAAGCCGGAGGCATCAGGGCCAATGCCAGAAAAAGGGCGATAAGCCGCTTCATTTACCCTGCTCCCATTGCTGAATAGAACGCACCCTTCGCCCGATGGAGGGATGATCGTAAAAAAACCACTCGAAGACCGGATTCGGATCGGGGTCGGACAGGTTGACACGCCCCAGCTTTTCCAGGCATTCGCGCAAAATCCGGGGCTTGCCGCACGCGTCAAACGCGAAACGGTCCGCCTGCTTTTCCACCCAGCGTGAAAACCCGTTTTGCAGCGGCATGAGGACCAGGTGAAAAGCATAAAAAATCAGGAAGATCAGCGGCAGGTTCGCGATATCCTCGGCGCCCGGGAGGATTTTGTAAACCAGCCAGAAACCAAAGAAAGAGCTGACCAGGCCAACAGCCAGATTTTTCCAAATGTCCTGATGAATGCAATGTCCCAGCTCATGGGCTACAACGGCCTCAATCTCCTCAGGCGTGAAATGCGCCAGCAGCGTGTCACTCAGCACCACGCGCTTGGTTTTTCCCAGCCCCATAAAGGCCGCATTGGCTTTTTTGGTCGTCTTGCTCAGGTTGAGCGAATAAATTTTGGAGAGCGGCAGCTTGAAACGTTCAGCCAGTTTCTTGATCAGCGCTGTCACCTCCTGGTTTTCCACCGGCCCGTACTTGTAGAAAAGGGGCACAATGAAAACCGGAAAAATTTTTCCGATGACATAGCTGACTACCGCAAACGCGGCCCAGGCAAAAAGCCACCAGCGGTCCGGAAAATTCCAGATCAGAAAATAAAGCCCCCACACCAGAAACATGGAAAAAGCAAAACCCAGAACGTTCTTTTTCAGAAACAGGCCAAACCACTGTAAAAAATTCTGATTGGAAAGTTTAAATGATTTCTCCACCACATACCCGCTGTAAAAGGAAAACGGGAATTCCACAACCATCATAAAAAGCGAATAGAAAAGAAAATAGACCGCGAAAACCAGGAATGGCGACGGCGAGACATTCTGCGCTGTCTCCTTGAACCACAATGACAGTCCGGAAAAAATGACAATAGCAAGAAGGGCCGGTGTAATGGCAAGGTGGACAAGGGTCAACACCTCGCGTTTTTTCTGATAGGCCCTGGCCTTTTCAGGCGAATATTCAACAGCTTCCATTACCGCCTCCTCTTCAGTTCGGTCAAAACACCATAATGATCAGACGCAAAAACAGCGTTTTCATTCGGCTGGTTTAAAACAACTTTTGATGAAAGAATGTCCGCTACCCCTTCAAAGTTGCGGGTGAAAATATAGTCAATCCTGCGGTCAGGAAGGACCACGCTGGCATTTTTGACCCAGGGGTTGCGGTTGTCCCACGTCAGTTCCTGAGAACCGGGATTCATGGCCTCAAAGGTGTCGGTAAATCCCGCGGCCGGCATCTGACGGATTTCAACCGTGTCAGGAGCGGCATTGAAATCCCCCGCCGCGACACATGGCTTCGGACCACCTTCTTCTTTAATGAAATCAATCAGCTCACGCACCTGCGCAGCGCGTACCTGCGAATCTTCAACTTTCCAGGAAAGATGGGTATTAAAAAAGCACAAAGGCCCCAGAGGCGTTTCAAATTCCGCGAAAACCACGTAACGCTTGTAGTCTTCCCGCGCGGACTGGGTCTTCAGGGTCAGGCAGGATGAGCTCGTGACTTTGAAAGTGGAAGCCAGCACAAGCCCGGAAGGTTCCGGAAAAAATACAAGAGACGCCGCGCCCGTTCTTTTCTGGATTTCTTTGGCCCAATCAGCTTTAAAAACTTCCTGAAATGCCGTGATATTCGGCTGGATATTCCTCAAACCTTCAAATGTTACTTCCCACCGGTCCCGCCACGGGCCGCGCTCCTGCCAGGTGTTCAAGGAAAGGATTTTCATTCTTCGCGCATTTCCTTCAAAGCCGCGCGCATGTTTTCCTGCAAATGGTCACGCAGGCCTTCAACTGTTTCCTGTGCCGTCACAGGCACAGGCTTGAGGACCCGCACCCTGAGCCAGGCCGTTTTATTGATGGTCTTGCTTTTTTTGGGTGAAGTCGCGCCCGTGCCGTCCAGCACCACGGGAAGCACGGTAATTTTCTTTTCGACCGCTATCTTGAACGCGCCGTTTTTAAACGCCTTTATATTTCCATCTTCACTTCGCGTGCCCTCAGGAAAGAAAAGAACGCTGATTTTCCGGTCCAGCCAGTCTTTGGCTGTGGATATAGTGTTTTTGCCGCTCTGCACATTGCCCCGGTCCAGCGCGATATAACCCGCGCCCCACATGTGCCAGCCCAGCCATGGAAGGCTAAAAAGTTCTTTCTTGGCAATGAACTTGAACTGAACCGGAAGTGCCGCCAGCACCACCAGAATATCCACAATACTCTGGTGATTGGCGACCACCACATAACGTTCGTCCTTCCGGATATTTTTAATTCCGGAGGTTTCCAGGGTCCATAAGGGGTGCCCGCCAATCAGGCTTTTGGCCCACAAGCGGGCAATGATATGCATCATGCGGCGATCATGGTCCAGCAGGCAGGAGATGGGGAGCACGATCAGCAGACCGACGCTGGAATAAAAGAATGTGACAAGCGCGGCCATAAACCATGCAAAACCGTTGATGACCGTTGCCCAAAAGGGCGGTATGTTTTTCTTCCGGACTTTCATAAGCCCATGATTTTAGCGGATTTCCGCTTTATCCGGAAGGACAATTCTGGTACCATGGAAGTCATGATTACCCGAGACCAGGTCATCGAAGTGGCCAAAACCTGTTTTGATCCCGAAATCCCCGTGGACATCTGGAACCTTGGCCTGATTTATGACATCGAAACAGGTGAAAAAAATGTTTCCATCCGCATGAGCCTGACCAGCCAGCACTGCCCTGCCGCCAAGTCCATGCCGGACGATCTTAAAAAGAAGATCCAGGAAGCGCTTAAAATCGAAGACGTGAAAGTGGAAGTGGTTTTTGACCCGGTCTGGACGCCGGAACGTATCAGCGAAGAAGGCAAAAGAAAGCTCGGGATCGAAGCCTGATTGGACCCTCACCCGCTTTACCACGAAGCCCTGGCCGATTTCCGTGAAAACCGCCCGGAACAGGCCGTAGAAAAACTCAGAAAGACCCTCGAGAATTCCCCGCAATTTGAAGACGCTTATGAAGCACTTGCAGTCATCCTCCACCAGCTCAAAAAATACGACGAAGCCATTGAACTGATCCGCAAATGGATCAAGCTCAATCCTGAGTCGGTCATGGCCCAGACCAATTTATCGCGGTGCTTTGTGGCCAAAGGCATGATCCTGGAAGCTGAGCAGGCGCAGAACGAAGGGCGGCGGCTGACCTGGAAGGCGGAGTTGAAAGCCAAAAAGCAGGAAATGCCCAAAGTGGATTACGCGGAAAAAATCGAACGTTATAAACAAGTCATCGAACTCGACCCGCAGGACGTACTGGGATGGTTCAGCCTGGGAAATACTTATCTGGAATGCGGCAAGAAACGCGAGGCGCTGGAAACCTTTTCAAAGGCCGTGGAAGTGGACCCAGGCCACTCCTCTTCCTGGTTCGGGTACGGGCAGGCGCTGGAATCACTTGGAGATATGCAGAAAGCAAAAACCGTTTATGCACGGGGCATCAAGGCCGCTGAAGAAAAAGGCGACATGATGACGCAGAAAAAAATGGAGTCTCGCATCCGCGCGATTGAAAGCGGGAAATAATTACGCGCTTTTTCCGATGAAAAAGTACGTACCCGTTGCGGCCACGGAAAGCCGCGTCGGTTAAGCCGACGTAGCTGTCTGCAGCGCGAACTTGAACGCGTCTGCCAACTGCTCCCAGGCACGCAGCTTTTGCGTGTCGAGGTTGAGAACTTTCTTATCTTTCTCGTCCGCGTTGTCCAGAAGGGCTACGGTATCGGCATCCAGTGTTTCCGCTGTGCCGCTCTTGGCCGCGACCAGCGTGGCCTTGACTGAAAGTTCAGGAGCGTCCTTGGCATCGGCTTCAACAGTGACCCTGAACGCGCGCCTCGCCTTGGGATGAACAAGCTCATCCATACCTTTAACTTCCGGCCCCATGATCAACTGAACAAAATATTGTTCCATGAACTGATTGAAGTCCGCGGCCTTGACTGAATCGCGCATACTTGAGAACAGCTCGCGCGCCGCGCGGCTGATACCCGTTGTAATCCGGGCGCGGGGCGTAACAATAATTTTGAACCGCTCGCCAATAGTCCCGGTCGTAGTCTGCAGAGACTGGATTTTTTTGGCCGCTTCCTGCTGGAATTTCTTTTCAAGCGCCTTGGCTTCCGCGGGCGTAACATCCGCCACATAAACAACTTCAGAATAGGAGTTCGGATTCAGCAGCGCGGCAGCAGCCAGAGACGAAATATCGGGCTCGGTGAAAGTCACAGTCATCAGGGCCACAGGGACCTGTGGAACACCGGCTTTTTCAGCAGCGGCTTTGATCTTTCGAGCGGATTCCGGCGTGACCGCATCCTCAAGAAGTCCTATCACCCTCTCAACGCCAAGCTCCATATCGACGGCGGGAACCACTTCTTCCGCGTAAACATTTTCCACAAATCCAAGGGCAAGGAACCGTGTCACATCCCGTTCGTTCACGTCCGAGCGCCATTTGGTGGCCCGGTTGACAAAAAGCTTGAAGACATCCATGTAACGGAACCGGCTTTCCCTTGCGACAGCAATACGCACTTCAGAACGGCCGGAAATTTGTTCCTGGGTAAAACCGGCCCTTTCAATGGCCGTCTTCCAATCAAACTTGATTTCAGACTGTTTTCTTTTTTCCCGGTCGCGCACGGCTCGGTAAGCACCCCGGATTTTGGCATAAAGTTCCTGCCCAAGAGCTGTTTCCGTAGCCTCATCATAATCTGCTAATTTCCCGGCTCCGAGAAATTTAGGGTTGATCGCACCGATTTCCTGGATCGCGGCAACTACGTCTGCTTCAGTTTTCCAGGTCACGGTCTGCGCGACAGCAACAGCTTTTGCTTTTCCGGCATCATCAGGAAAACCCGCAGCAATCAGCACCTGCTGCCATGGGCTGAATGCCTGACCTTTGGGGAAATCCGCCACGCCGGTCGCGTTCACGGCCTGATATGCGCGGCGGAGGTTCACAGCAAGTTCTGACTGCTCCTCTGTCCAGCCACCTTCACCTACTTTTTTCTTGGCCTGCGACTGGACCGCGCCGCCTGTGATGCCGAGCCCTTTGGCTTTCGCGTCCTGCACAGCCTTGATAATTTTTTCCCGGGTCCACTCAATATCTCTTTGCCTGGCAGCCGTCGTCCCCACTGGCTTAGGTGAAGCCTTCTCGGGCGTTTTCACAACTTTCGCGGGCTTTTCCTTTACCTTCTCAACCTTGGGCTGTTCTTGAGTGACAGCCGGTTCCTGGGCCGATGTTTTATATTTTGCGGGCAATAACTTTTCCACAGCCGCTTGCCAGTCGCCATCAAACCTGTCGACCCGTCCTTCCAGAACTGCCCGATAAAGACCATACAACGCGTCTCCTTCAGCGCTCGTCCGCTGCTGGGCGCTTTTAACATCTTTTTCATCAAAAGAAAGTTCCGCTTTAGCCGCATTGACCATAATCGAAACAGCTTTGATCAAAAGAACATTTCCTGCCCGCACTTCAGAGCGGGCGGTCAGCTCCCGGAAAACAGATTCTTCAAAAACCACAATTTTTACAATCATCTTGCTTTGCGTTTCAGCAAGATACGCGTCAGCAGCTTCTTTTTGCCAATTGGCCGACTCCGCCATGCCTAAAGCCGGAACCAAAATGGGCATGACCAAACCCCTAGCGCCTTGTTCGGCCGCGACTTTCAGGCTGTCTCGAACAATTTCCTTGACCTGACTTTCATTGGAAGCACCCTGAGCAACCGCCATGATCGAGTAATTCCATCTGGGATTTTTTCCGTCAACACGAAGATCTCCGATTGCTGTAGCGCCGATCCTGAGCCCCAAGGGTTTAGGAATAAATAGAGGCACTGCCTTTTTATAGGCATCAGAAAATTCCAGGCCAAGGTCAGCCGCAATAGTACTCACCACTTGTGAAGCTACATTAAAAGTCCTGCCAAGCGCGTCAATTGAAAAAACGACAGCATCAGTACCCTGGTCTTTTCCGAAATCCAGGATGTTCCCTTGCGCGAACTCCACCCCGGACCGAACTTCGGCGCGCGGGGCATTTTCAAAAGTCGCGAATAAAAAGTCAACGTTTCCGGTGATGTTGACGGGCTCAACCTGGATATTGATAAAACCCTGTGACTTGAAATAGTCCGCAGCCTGTTCGGCGCTGCGGAAAACCTTGTTAAAACGGGCTTTGAGCAGAGCTTTTTCAGCGTCAGGAATCATGCCGTCAGGCATAAAAATATTCTCATCTGTTACAAAAGGCGCGTATTGAGTCAAAGTTTCCAAATAAGCTTTCTTGGCTTTTTTGATATCGTCCGGCAGCTGACTTTCAAGCAGTTTCTTATTTGCAGTCGTCGGTTTACTCAGCAAATCCAGGACATCCGCCACGTCCTGTTTTCTCCGCCTGCCTTCAAACTCGATTTTCCCGGTCTTGACCTGATCAAAAATAGGCGACCTTCCTTTTCCAAGAACAGTCAGAGCGCCCTGTAAAAATTGAACATAGGCAGCGTATTCCGCGATTAGCTGGCGGCGGTATCCAGCTTCCGTAGAACCGTTGTAGTGAAGCGCGAAAGCAAACCGCGCTCCAGGCGCGGATAAATTCCTCAAACTTTGCAGCGTCTTTTCCCGGTCCGTGTACTCCAGGAAAAGTGAGCCATAAACGAACGGCACCTGCTCAGCCAGCTCCGCGGGCGTGACCAGCTCAATCTGCTTTTGCACAATCTTCAAACCGGCCACGTCTTTCTCGATAATACCGCGAGTCGCCGCGTCAATCGCCGGATCAACAGCTGTGATCGGGAAACGCTCAGCGGGAAATTCAGCGCGTACCAGTTTTTCCAGGTGTCCCGGGCCAATACCAACTGTTAAAAGCGGCATCTTCTTGTCATTATCAACCGCAATCTTTTTGAGATCATCTATGACTTTCTGCGCGATAACTTTGTCGGCCTCTCCAATTTTGACAGGAACTCCCTTGTTTTCACCTACAAGTCCGGCGGCATTATCCTGCCACCCTTTGAGACCGAGAATATCATTTGCACGCGCTTCAGAGCGCGTTTCGCCCGGCAGTTCGTTAATGAGTCCATTGCCCGTGATCGATTTCTGCTCGAAATAGCTCAGAACCTTTTCGATAAAAACGCTTTCTTCGGCACGAACGTCATGGCCAAGCCTTTTCATCACTGAAAATTCCGGAGCCAGGAAATAGGCAGAAAACTTGTCACTAAAAGTTTCTTCGGCAAAACGCTCCGCATCTCCGCCGCTATAAAAGAGATTCCGCATGTAAATGCCGGACATTTCCGCAGGCGTATTCATCGGATAGATGCGTTTCCATTCTTCCTTAAGCCCTCCGGGAAGCAATAGCCAGAAAAATCCGCCCATTTCGTGCAATGCGGAATCTTGAGTGAAAACTTCATTGTCAAGCGACCGCACAGCCTCCTGAATCTCCTTATCCTGCTTTTCGAATTCGGCCAACCGGCGTATTGCATCTTCATTAAAAGCCCTGCCGAACCTGCGGCTATCCGCCAGAATTTCCGAAGGCACATAAATCAGCCGCTTGCGAGGGAGTTCGTTCACAGCCTTTTCTGGATAATCATATGCCTCAATTTCAAATCGAAGAGCTGTCTCGCCCGTTCCTTTCACTTTCGAACTTGCTATTCGGTACATCAGGGCTGAAGGCTGCTTCTCAGCCGTAGCTTTATACGGCCTGTAACTGACCGCCCTGGTACGCGTCAGACCCGCGAGAATTCCAGGGGGAAGACGGCGGATGCCTCTTTCAATCAGCTCACGCGTAAAAGGCCGGCGATAACCGGGATCCGGCGCATCCGGAGGAGCGAATTCAAAAGTATCTGCGCGGGGAACGGATAAGGACGTGGAAAAGTTGAAATCTCCCAATGTCACAAGCGGCTTCGTTCTTTCGTAGCCCGGCATGGAAGCAACAAAAACCGGGATCTTATCGGAATTTCCCATGATTGAAGGCTGCCTCAGGAATATCGCGAGTTCATCCGGCGAGAGGAAGGGCTGCTGTTTCGCCTGCCGGACAATGGCCGCGGCAATGAGTTTAACTTTGCCCGGTTTAACGCCCGCTGCTTTAAGAGCTTCGGCAATTTTTTCCGGGTCGGACATCCGCGCTTCGGAGCGTGCCTCAGACAGCCTCACAATGACAGTAACATCGCGGTCGTCGGATAGAACAGGCCGCTGGACCCGCACCGATTTTTCACCCCACGCGCTGATCGTGAACAAGCCTCCCGGATCAGTACCATTGACCGGAAATTCTTCCTCACCGGAAACGAAGTAAACAATCCCGTTCCGAAGCTCGAACTTCTGGCTCACAGAAGGGGTTTCCCAGCCATTGAAGCCCTCCGGATAAAAATCAATTTGAAACGGGCCGGTGTAACTGAAAGCCATGTCATCGCCCTCAAAAAGCGTGTAATTCTCTCCCGCC
>CAZKMJ010000028.1:6453-17315 GCA_964553835.1 uncultured bacterium | reverse complement strand
TCAGGGGCATTTTTCTTGTCAGTAATTTTCAGCAAAATGAATTCCTTTGCCTGGCTGAATGGTCCCAGAATGGTTTCTTTCTCCGCCTTGAGCATGGCTTGTGTGTCCGCCTCGGTAAGGCCCTGCAGTTCCACCCATGCGGCCAGGGACGTCAGGCCTTTGGGGAAGACCGCGAGCTTCTGCTTTTCAGCCTGCTTTTTCCAGTCCGCCGCGTTTTTCACAACCGCCAGGAATTTTTTAGCCTCGTCCTCGGTCTTGAAGGATATCAGGTCGGCCGCGACCTGGGACTGCTCGCGCGAGAAACGCTCATGGGCTTCCTGTTCCGTCGCGGGCTTGGCGCCGCTTTCCAGCTGGACCTTGCGGATCAGTTTCTGGGTGCGCAGCAGCTCGCGGATCTGGGATTCAAACTCTGCCGGAGTTTCACGGACCGCGGCCTTCAGCCAGCGTGTGTAGATTTCAATAGTGGGGTTTTCAATTTTCTGCTGGGCCAGAAGGCGCAGGACCTCCGCGCGCACTTCGCTGTCTTCCACTTCAATGCCAAGCCGTTTGGCTTCGCGTGACATCACGATTTTTTCCCAGGCTTGCTGCTTCAGCTGCGCAGGGTCTTCGGACGGGGGATTGCCAAAGGTGAAAAGCTGCTGGCTTCTGAAAAAAAGGTTATATTCCTGGAAGCTGACTGGTTTGCCAAACACTTCTCCGGCGATGCGCCCTTGTTTCTGGAACTGGGTGCCCACACTGAAACCGCCCCACAGCACAAAGGCCAGGATCACGGACCATACGATGACTTTGGTGTTCTTGCGCAAGCCGTTCAGCATAAATCCCCCTTAAACGAACCGGTAAGCGGTTTTCCACAAACTGTGTTTGCCGCATTCCACGTAAATTTCAATGTAATTAATAACGCTGTTAATTTTCATTTCAGCTTCAAGCGATTTGGCATCTTTTTTAAATTTGGCGTAGCCGATGACAAGCCCGTCCTTGTCCGCAACATAAACGGCTTTAACCGGTCCCTCTTCCTGTTTATGCACAATCCGGATAGTGACTACCCGTGTGCTTTCAAGCCCTTCCTTGAATATCCGGAATTTCGCATGGGGGTCATGTTCCTCCTCATGTCCTTTCCAGGGGCCCGGCATTTCTTTTGAATAGATCTCCAGGTGGGTAGGAAGAGTAATGACATTTTTCTCATCGTCCACAAAGCGGTAATTCGGGTCTCCGGCAGAGGCTGGGCGGGCCAGCATGAGCAGGCCCAGGGCAAGGACGGCGGTTTTGAATATAAACTTCTGAGGTTTAGCCATTTCGGGGGCCATTATACGTTCTTTATGAATGGCCTGCAAATGCCGAAAATTAAGCGTATGAAGAATGTCTTCCTTAAAAGGTCCCTGGCCCTGGCGGTAGTGTGGATGCTTGCCGGCGCTTGTCCGCTTATAGCCGGCTATGAGTACAAGTTTGACAACAAGACCAATCCGATGGGAGAATTTGAATCGGAAATCACCGGGAAATTGACCCGGGGCATGGTCAACCTGATTTATGGATGGACGGAAATTGCCCGGACGCCCATTAATATGTCGCAGGGTCCGAAAAAAAATTTCCTGAAAACCACGCTGATTGGTGTTCCTTACGGAATTTTAAGGGCGGGCGCCAGGACTGTGCTTGGCGTTTATGAAATTGTGACCTGCTGGGCCCCGCAGAAACCAATCATGGAACCCATCGAAGGGGAAGTCCGATGAAAAAGACCCTTTTTATTTTTTTGTTTTCCTCCTTTATTTTCCTGCGAGCGACCTCTTCCTGTCTGGCTGTGGAAAGTTCTTATTCCGGGAATTTTATCGTGCCGGAAGCGCAGTCCGGTTTTCGTGAAGAAAATTACGAAGTCAGGGTCGGGGAAAAGCTGCTGCGCGGCCTTCAGAACGCTTTCCTTTCGCCGCTCGAGATTTCGCATGGCGTAAAAAGTGAATACTATTACCGGAAGCAGGAAGTGCTGCCTATGAGCGCGGAAAGTTTTTTTGTGGGCAGTTTTAAAGGTTTTCTGAACATGTTTGGCCGGCTTGGCGTCGGCCTTTATGAGGTTTTTACCTTTTCCTGGCCGCAGGACCCCATCCTTCCGGAGATGAAAGATTGGCTCTATTAAGGACCGCTATTTTCAGCCTGCTAGTGCTGGGTTTCTCGGCCGCTGCTTTTGCGGACCAGGTCTCCAATTATCCTTTGAAGGAAGTCGTTTTTGATCCGTCCAATCCTGAGATGTCGGTGGCGGTCATGGGGGAACAGCTGCTTTCCCTCGGCGACTTTTATGAAAACACCAAGGTGATTGGTTTTGAGCAGGACGCGGTCATCCTTCATCATTTTGAAAACGCGGAAGCCGTGAAATGCCTGAAACAGGACGCTCCGGAGGAGGACCCCCGCGTTCACCGGGCGGCCGTGGAATTTTTCATTTACAAACAGATGACCGCCATCTACGAAGCGCAGACCCAGTACTGGAATAAATTTGGCCGTACTTATTCGCCGGACATTGAAACGCTGGTGCGTCAGGGTTTTTTGAAAGGGTTTGAGAACGGTATGAAAGAAAATTACTTTTTTGAAGTTGTAGAAGTGGGGCAGAGCAAGGCAAGGGTCATGATGCCGCGCGAAGCCACCTTTCTGGCGGCCGCTTCGCCACGCGACGGCGCGGCCAGCGGGACTTTTTTTACGGTCAACCGACTTGGCGAAGTGCGTTATGGCGCGACGAAGGTAGAGGCGCCCTGGGGCCCGGTCTGGGAGTATAACGAGCACCTGAATATTCCGAAGCAGCAGGTTATCCGGGAAATTTAAATGAAACGTGCCGCCGCCCTTGTTCTGCTGTTTTTGTTTTCCTTCCCGGTTTTTGCGCGTGCGGAATATGTGGACCGTCTTCGTCAGCAGGCCAGGGAAACCGGGGCCCGTTTCACCGACAACACCGAGCTGGTTTACTTCCGGGACATCGGGGTGGTCATCGGAAAAGCGGATGGGGCGGAGCTCTACGACTTGCTTATGGAGATTTCGCGTGAGGCCAACAAGAAAATGGACATGTATATAGAGGCGCGCTTCAAAAAAATCGAAGACCTGCTGGAGCGAGATCCTTTTTCTGCCGGGCCTGTATTCCAGGAGATTTTGAAATTTGAAAAATACTATGAGCCGTCAAAGGATTTTTTAAGCACGGCGCCGGGCAAGGCCATGGCCGCGGAAATTGCCAGGCTGAGGCAGGAATCGATCACGAGGCTGGCTAAAGACATGGTGGTAACTGAAAATCTGATCAAGGGGTTCCAGGCCTACCGCAAGACAGGTTTTTTTATGACCGGGACCCCGCAGGAAGAAAAGGATCTTCAGGATTTGTCAGCCCGCTTGAGCTGCGGCCTTTCATGGGCGCGGAAAATTTCCTACAAGAGCAGCCAGAACTTCAAAAGTGAATATGAAAAGGGCTCCCTTGTTGAGACCGCGGAGCTGACCCTTCAGACACCGGGTACCGACCTTTTAAAAGCTGAATGGCGCGGGCCCTGGACTGTCAGTTTCAAGGGGCGGGATGGTATGGCAACGGCCGCAAGCGAAGCCACCCTGAAAGTCCAGCGCGGCTCTTATACCGGCGACCTTGTAATCACGCCGGCGAAACTTTCATCCACGGGCCGTTTCAATTTTCCCATCAGTCTGGCCGGTGAACAGCGCACGGTCACGGTCCAGGGCGGCGGTATCCAGCCGAAAGTTAAAATTTCAGAGGAGATCATGCCTTTGTCCGGCTGCGCATCCGGTGCGTTTGCTGAGGCCCCTGAAGTGAAAAATAAAAATGGAAAGGTGCTTTTGTCCTGATGAAAAATATTTTCGTTTTTATTTTGATCATGGCTATGGCCAATCCTGTCTTCGCCGCTTCGGTTGAAAAGCCTTCCGAGTCCCTGGAAGTCCAGGCGGGTGAAGGGATCCGACAAGCCAACGACCGTGACTATTTTGTGATGGTCAGGCACCTGATTGCCAGCGCGCAGAAGACCATCGACATCTCCATGGACATGGTTTCTGTTGAGGACGATCCCAAGGATCCGGCGCGGACAATTCTCAACGACCTGATGGCCGCAGCGCACCGTGATGTTAAAATCCGTTTTTTTCTGAACACTCACACGGACAAGGATCAGGAACGTTCTTTTTTCCTGCGCGACGATTTGATCGCGGCCATGCGCAAGGAACGCATTGAAATGCATTATGTCAGCCCTTCGTACTCGCTTTATGACCGTTTGATGATTGTGGACCATGAATGGGTGCTGGAGGGTGGTTTGCGCTGGGCTCGTCAGGACCTTGAAAAAGGCCTGGGCTCGGCCACGCTGACCCGCTCGCAGGAACTCGCGAACCTGAAAAGAGTGCGTCTTGAGCTCCTGCCATTATGGGATGTGCAGGCCAAGAAAAATGAAATTACGGACGGTGGAATTCCTGTGCCGGTTTACCTGATGCGTGACTTGAAATATTTCCCCGGCATGACGCACGCGGAAGATTCGGACGCCATTCGAATCTATCTGGCGTTGCTGCGGCACTTTTATAGTTCCAACGCGGTGCGCATGTCCCTTTCCGTGGAGGAGTTGGTCGACGAAATCCCCGCGGACCAGCATTTCGCCGCGGCGGAGTCAGCTTTCCAGGTTTTGAAAACGCTGGACCGGCTGGAAAAAGTTCATGAGCTGATTAAACTGGAAAAGAAAAGCGCGGAAAGGGTGGAGCTGACACTTATCCTGCCGCAGGATCTTCAGCCAGCGGTGCGCGTGCCGGTCCCGTTTTTTCAGGAAGGCTATGCCAAGCAGCTTTCCGCCAACGCGATTTTCGCCTACCTGGTCATTTTGCTTCGCTCGCAGACATCGGGCGACGCGCCGGTCTGGCTTGGCTCTGAAAAAAATGTTGAACAGGATTTCCCGCTGCCGCGCGAAAAATTCAGACAGGGGATTGAAGAGCTGCGCAGGAAAAATCTGGTCGAAGTTTACCCGTTCAAGCTCCAGGGCAAATACAGCCGCCTTGAAAACCTGGAATACCGCTACGTTGTTAATCCTGTCACGACACTTTCAGAAAAACTGGAAATCTGGACACGCCTGCGTGACCAGTACGGCGATGTGCATTTCAAACACGCGCGTGAAATGGCCGAAGCGCTTGGTGAAGATGAAGACCCCAAGGTTATTGCCTCTTACCTTGAGCTGATGGAAAAATTTCCTGGGCACAATATTTTGTCGCTGACCCAGCATATTGCGTCGCTTTCCGAAAAAAGCACACCTGAAAGGCTGGACTATCTTCGTGAACTTCTGGAACATGAAATCCCGGACACTGCGCTGGCTGCTGGTTAGTTTTTTTCTGGCTGTGCCGCTGGCCCGCGCTGAAGCCGCGCGTGAGGTCAAAATCATTGCCGCCGTTTCACCGGCATTCAAGGCTGATGACGAATGGCGCAAGGACATCATCGGCCGTGTAGGCTACGCCAACAAAGTCTTCGAAAGAACATTCGGCATCCATTTTTCTATTGAAAAATATGTCACCTGGGAGCCGCCGGATGAAAGCAAGGGCATGCCACTCCTGGTCGAAGACCTGAAAAAATTTACCAAGCCTTCCGCGGACCACGTTGTCATCGGGTTCCACAAAATGAGCAAGGCGCTCGACAAAGATGTTATGGAAGACATGGAGACGGTGGGCACAGCCTCATTCTTTGAAGGCCGCATCGCCATCCGGGACCCGTTTGGCAGCCAGCTTGTCGCTTCGCAGTACCAGACCATCCTGACCCACGAGCTGGCGCATCTGTTCGGGGCCGTGCATATCGGAGCAAGCTCGGCCATCATGTATCCCAGCCTGCCACAGGTGCCGGACGAGCAGATCGACCCGGAAAACAGCCGTATCATTCAGCAGACCAAAACGGTGGACTTCCTGAAAGGCCTGGATTCTCTTTCACCGCAGACAGTCGATAACCTGATCGCGGTTTATGAAAAACTCATCCGCGCCAATCCGCAAAGTGATTTTTATCATCAGCTCGGATTGTTTTACCGCAAAAGAAATCTGGAAGCGCGGGCCATCGCGATTTGGGAAGAAGCACTGCGCTACAAATACGCCAACCCAGCCATCCATTATGAGCTCGGGATTTATTATCACAAGGCGGGGCAGTATGACCGTGCTGTACAGGAGCTTGGCGCGGCCATCGCGCATTTTGTGCTCGACAGCCAGAAAGTCTACAAAGCCAACACGCTGAACATTCTGGGCGCGGCCTATTTCGAAAAAGACCATGTCGACCAGGCTGTGTTCACCTGGATGCAGGGGCTTGTGCTGGACCCGGACAATCCGGGCCTTCAATCCAACCTGGCGGCGGCTTTCCTGAAAAAAGGTGATATCGAGCGCGCGTCGGCTGAGCTTGAAAAAATGCATGCCAAGAACCCGGAGGACGTGGTGGTCCTTTCCAATCTGGGCACGCTGAACATGCAAAAAAAAGATTACGTGAAGGCTGTGGAATATTTCACAAAGGCGCTTGAAAAAAGTTCCGCGCCGCAGAAAGACGAACCTCAAAGGCTTTTAAATCCCATTCCGGAATGGGAGCTGCGGCTGGATCTGGGTGCCGCTTACGCGGAAATGAAGGACCTGACTAAAGCCGTTCAGCAGCTTGAACGGGCCAAAGCTGGCAAGCCGGGCAGTCCGGAGCTGAGAAGGGAACTGGGGCGCGTTTATGTCCTGCAGAAGGAATTCCGAAAAGCCATTACCGAGCTGGATGAAGCCGTGAAGCTGAAACCCAAAGACGCGGGTACTTATGCGCTTCTTGCACAGGCGCAGGCGGAAAGCGGTAACGCGGTCCAGGCTCTGGCTGCGGCCAAGGAAGCCATCCGTTATTCTGACGACAAGGATTTCCAGGCGTCTTTGCACCGGAACATGGGCCTGATTTACGCGAAGGACAATAATTTGATCAAGGCGCTGGAAGAACTGAAAATAGCTACCAGCCTGAACTGGAATGATCCCGACGCCCATTACAATCTGGGTGTGACCTATGTCCACCAGCAGGATTGGGAAAACGCGAAACGGTCATTCAAGACCGCCCTCAGCCTCAAACCCGGCTTTACCATGGCCCGTGAAGCGCTTGATAATCTGGAAAAGGCCCGCAAATAGGCCGCGTTACCCGTTGATTCCTATTGATTTACCCTGTAGGGGCCGATAGAATCAGCACTTATGTATCTTGAGTACTGGGGACTTCAAGAAAAGCCGTTTCAAAACACTTCCGACCCAAGGTTCCTCTGCCTTTCCGAGCAGCATGAAGAAGCCCTGACCCGACTCCAGTATGCCGTGCAGAATTATTCGGCCTGCGCGCTTTTGACAGGCGTTTTTGGCTCAGGAAAAACCCTGCTGGCCCAGGCATTGCTCGACAGCCTCAAGCCTGAACAATTTACCCGCGCCTTTATTTTTAACCCGCAGCTCAGCCATGTGGAGCTTTTGCGCGAAATTATCTACCAGCTGGGTGTTTTGGACCCTCCGGAACACAAAACCGACATCCTTCACCGCCTTTCGGACATCCTTAATGACAATTATTCCGAAGGCCGCCATACCGTCATTGTGGTGGACGAAGCGCACCTGATTGAAGATAAGCTGATTTTCGAGGAGCTCCGCCTGCTTTTGAATTTCCAGAAGCGCGACCGTTTCCTTTTGACTTTGATCCTGGTGGGGCAGCCTGAACTGCGTGAAAAAATCGCCCACTTGAAACCGCTCGACCAGCGCATATCAATGCGGTTTCATATGAAAGGTTTGAGGCAGGATGAAACCCGTTCCTATATTCTTCACCGTCTGCGGATCGCAGGTGCAAGCCGTGAAATTTTTTCAGAAGACACGTTTCAGGGGATTTATGAATCCACGGGCGGACTGCCGCGGCGTATCAACCAGATTTGTGATCTCGCGCTTTTGGCCGGCTTCGGCATGCGCGCTGAAAAAATCACCAATGCCATCATCCGTGATGTAATTATGGATCCGCAGACCCTTTAATATGAGACTTTCAGAACTGCTCAAGAATACTGAAACCGCGCCAAGGCCCGTGCCGCCTCCTGTGAAACCTGCGCAGGCTGCGCCTGTTCCGCCAAAGCCTGCGGCGCCTGTCAGGCCGCTTCCCACCGCACCTCCTCCTGCGCCGCCGGCAGCCTCGCGTCCCAACCTGACACCGCCTGCACCGCCGCAGCCCAGCTCTGTT
Source organism: uncultured bacterium (assembly GCA_964553835.1). Lineage (GTDB taxonomy): Bacteria > Omnitrophota > Omnitrophia > Omnitrophales > Aquincolibacteriaceae > CAYLPP01. The sequence continues at coordinate 9,151 of CAZKMJ010000028.1, read as the reverse complement.
GATGTCCGCCAGATACGCGAAGGTCTTGAAAAGGAATTTATGGACAAGCTCCAGAAAATGGAGCAGGAGCTCAAGAATATTACCGCGGAAAATCTTAAAGACCAGGAGCTGATCTTTGAAGAGCGGCAGAAATCGCTTGAAAAGGAAAAACAGAGGCTGGCCAGCGAAATGCAGGCCCTGAAAAGCGAGAATGAGAAGCTGGCTTCAGCCCGTACGGGAATCGAACAGGAATTTGAAAAAAAACTCGCGGAGCAGAAAAAGCAGTTTCAGGAACAGATCCAGAAAAGCGTCAGCGAACTTCAGGAGAAACAAACTGAAGAACTGCAGCGCAAATTTTTTCAGCAGGAGCAGGAACTTCTCGAAAAAAAGAAGAAGCTGGAAGAGGATGCCAAGAAAAGTATCGTGACACCGCCGCCGGTCGTTGTGCCGCCTTCCGCGGTCAAAAAAATGGAAGACCTCCGCAAGTCTGTCGATATCCCGGCCATTGATCCGGCCATGGAAGAAAAGCTCCGCAAGATGTATCAGGCCCTGGTGCAGACGGGGGAGCAGGTCTTTCAATATATCCAGCGTGAAAGCACGGTGGAGTTGGGGTTCCTGAGCAAAGTGCTGGGAGAAGTTCTGGACCTGCTTGAAGAACATGACCAGGAACTTTTGAGTATTGTTCTGGAGCCCTATCCCAGCCTGGATTATTTTGTCTACCATTCTGCCAATTGCTCCATTCTTTCCATGATCATTGGGATTGAAATGAAGCTCGGAAAGGAAGAGTTGAAGGAGCTGGCACTTGCCGGATTTGTCCACGACTGCGGGCTCCTTGGAATCAAGGAAAACCTGGACTATCCCAAGCAGCTGACAACGGCTGTCAAAAATGAAATCATGCAGCATCCGCAGCGCACAGTGGAAATGCTTGGCGAAAAAATCAATGAGAACATCAAGGCCGCCATCCTCCAGCACCATGAAACGGTGAATGGTAAAGGATATCCCGGTGGTTTGACCGGCGATGATATCCACGTTTACGCCAGGATCATCCTGATCGCGGACTCTTTTGAAGCCATGACCCATCACCGCCCCTACCGCCCCAAAGCCATGGAAGTCAGCGAAGCTATGAAGGAAATGGTGGACCGGGGCCGCGGAGTCTATGACCGCGAAGCGCTGAAGTCTCTGATGAGCCGCATCGGCCTTTATCCTATCATGAGCCTGGTTGAACTGAGCAACAAGCAGATCGCCCGTGTAGTCCGGCAGTGCCGCAAATTCCCGCTCAGCCCGGTTGTAAAGATCGAATTTGACGAGGATGGGAACAAGCTCAGGACCCCCCAGGTCATCGACCTGTCCAAAAACCAGCTGATCCATATCATGGGTCCGGTCGGAAGTGCGACTTCCTATGGCAATGACCGACAGCAAAAGCAGAAGCAAAAGCACTCGCACCAGCATGCCCCGGTGGAACAGAAGAAAACGGCCGCTATCTGGGACTTTATTCCCTTCGTAGTAGTCATCCTGGCTCTCCTGGCCCTGGTCTACCTGGTATTAAAGCTTTAAGTTTTCATTAGAGTTGCCGTATTGATAGGAAAGGGTGAATACCGCCCCAACACGGAAAACGGGAAACTAAATGAGCTATTACCAGGTTTTGGGATTGGAAAAAGAGCCTTTTTCCACAAGTCCTGACCCGGCTTTTTTCTACGAATCTAAAAACCACAAGGCTGCCCTGGCTAACCTGATGATTGAACTCAGGCTTAAACGGGGGCTGAGCGTGGTGCTGGGCGACGTCGGTACCGGCAAAACCACTCTGGGCCGCAAATTGATCCACATGCTTCGCGACCGCGAAGGTTTTATCTTCCATCTTGTCCTGGACCCCTCATTCCCCAGCGAAGAACTTTTCATGAAGTCCCTGGTGCGCACATTTGGCATTGAAATGGGGCCGGGCGCGCACACGGTCGTGGATTATAAAGAAGCCCTTGAGCAGTATCTGTTCCGTGTGGGCGCGCATGAAAAGAAGACCCTTGTTCTGATCGTAGACGAAGCGCAGAAAATGACGCCCCAGTCGCTTGAAATATTGCGCGTCCTTCTTAATTATGAGACCAATGAGCACAAGCTGCTCCAGCTGGTGCTGCTGGCGCAGGTCGAGCTGATGCCCAATCTGGTCCATATGCAGAACCTGCTTGACCGGATCAGCATGAAAACTATTTTGAACCCGCTGGATTTTGACGAAATCAGGGAACTGATTGATTTTCGTTTGAAACAGGCGGGGTTTCAGGGAAAATACTGCATGTTCCTTGATGAAGCGGTCAAAGAAATCCACCGCGCGACAAAAGGTTACCCGAGAAAAATCGCCATGCTTTGCCACAAGGCCTTGAAGATGCTGGTCATGAAAAACCGCGAGGTCGTGGACCGCGAAATTATTGAAGAATTAGTGGGCGAGGAGGTCCGAGCCGGATGGTACAGCATAAACCCACTCCAGAAGAGCAACTTCTTAAGCTGATCGAAGACCCGGGAGGCACCTCCGGAAAATCCGCGGAAAGCGGAAAGTCCGGAAGCAAGGGGCCGGCACGTCCGTCCTTCAATTTCTCCGGCATTTTCGGAAAATTTTCAGGCATGATGGAATTCTGGAAGCGTTCCACCCAGAAAAAGGGTGAAGGTTCCAGCGGCGGTACCGCGCTCCAGCTTGAAGCCATGCTGGACATCAAGTGGCTGAACCGTGCGTTGA
>CAZKMJ010000028.1:0-6443 GCA_964553835.1 uncultured bacterium | reverse complement strand
GTTGATTGTTTCGGTCCTGATTGCCATGGGCTATCTCATGATCGATCTGGCGCTTTTCAAACCTGGCCGGCGCGGTTTCCTGAATGAAGTCGGCATTACCGAGCCCATATTTACCACCCCTAATCCTGAAGTCAGCTCGCATGACGCGGCGTTTTACCTGCAGGGTCTGAAGCGCCGGAACCCTTTCCTGGAAGCCGGCGCGGTTTCGCAGGTTAACACGGGTACGGCCCCGGAGTCTTCGCCGCTGGCCAAAGTTAATGAAGTCATGCAGAGCATCAAGCTGGTTGGTATTTCCTGGGGTGAAGAGCCTCTGGCCATGGTGGAGGATGCTGCCTCTGGACGAACCTACTTCCTTAAGAAGGGGCAGGAATTCCGCGGGGTCAAAGTGCAGAACATTACCAAGGAAACGGTCACTATTACTTATGAAGGTCAGGAAGCGGAGCTGATCTAATGAAGTCAGCGAAAATCCAGCGCGGTCTGATGACCGCGGTATTCCTCGCGGTGTTTGTGTGCTCCGGCGGAACGGTTTTTTCCGCCGAGGACGCTAATACGCTCCCCGCCCGGTTCAATCTTGACCATACGGCCGCGGGCCTGAATGAGCGCATTACGCTCGACCTGAGGAACATTGAAATTACGGAGGCCCTGAAGTTCCTGGCGCTCAAGGGCAATCTCAACATGGTCATCGGAAAGAACGTGACCGGCCGCCTGTCCCTTTTCCTGACTGATGTTACGGTAGCGGACCTTCTTGAAATTATCCTTCTGACCAACAACCTTGCGATCGCCAGGCAGGGGGACATCTACAATATTATGACCGAAACCGAATACCAGGCCCTCTACGGCAAGAAATACGCGGACGTGCGCGTGGCCAAGATCATGAAGCTGCGATATGCCGTGCCCAACCAGGTCTTTACTGTGCTTTCAGCCTCCAAGAGTGACATCGGTAAAGTGGTCATTGATGAAGATTCCGCCACCCTGATCATGGTGGACACCCCGGACCGGGTGGCCGAAATGGAGAGAATCGTCAACGAAATGGAAAAAGGCCAGAATATGCGCATCTTTAACCTGCGATTTGCCAAGGCGGGGGATGTGGAGCTCCAATTGAAGGAACGCCTGGACGCCCTGAAGCTGGGGACGGTCAAGGCGGACGAGCGCAGCAATACGCTGGTGGTCACAGCGCTGTCCAAGCGTATGGAGGAGGTGGAGCGGATCATCCAGGCTCTGGATGAGAAGACCCGGGAAGTCCTGATCGAGGCTCGTATTGTCCAGGTCACCCTTTCTGACAATTTTGACGCCGGTATCAACTGGCAGAAGGTGCTGAGGGACGCTGGCAATGAGATTGGGGTGGAGAAGTTCAGGCCTACCTTCAACGGGGACTTCGGGATCCGGAGCACCGCGACCCAGTTTGGGACCATCACTATCGGTAACTCCTCAACGGACTCTTTCAGCGCTACCATGAAGTTCCTGCAGACTGTGGGCCAGACCAAGATCCTTTCAAGCCCGCGCATCACAGCTATTAATAAAGAAGCCGCCCGCATCCTGGTTGGCACGCGCGAAGCTTTCGTGACCACGACCACCACCACCGGTCAGACAACTTCAACCACGGCAGAAAACGTGACCTTTGTTGACGTTGGTATTTCGCTGGAAGTCACGCCCGTCATTAATGACGATGGCTATGTGACCATGAAAATCAAACCTGAAGTTTCAAGCGTGGGCCGCACACTTGTTACGCCGACCGCCAACCAGATCCCGATCATTGACACAACGCTCGCGGAAACAAGTGTCATGGTCAAGGACGGAACGACAATTGTTATCGGCGGGCTTCGAAAAGACCAGAAAACAAAAACGGTGCGCAAAATCCCGGTGCTTGGAAGTATTCCGATTCTTGGCGCCGGTTTCCGCAGCACCGCGGAAGACCTTTCAAAAATCGAACTTGTTGTTTTCCTGACGCCGTATGTCATCAACGGCGAGTCTACTTTTACGGACCGCCAGGTCCAGGACAAACAGGTCAAACCGTTTAAAACCTACTGAGATTAAATGAAAAGAAAATTATCCGCCTTATTACTGATTTTGACTTTTGTTTCCTCCGGTGCGCCGTTCGTTTTTGCGGATGCCAAGGATGACAAAATTTCACAGCTTGAAAAAGACCTCGCGACTGTGACCGCGGACCGTGACAATGTTCTTAAGCAGGCAAAAAACTTTTTGCTGGAAAAAGAAGAGGCCGTAAAGAAGCTTGAGGAATCCAAAAATGTTGGCGCTCAGTCCGGCGTTGAGAACGAAGCCGCGAAGAAGGAAATGGAGATCCTGAAATCTGAAATTGAGAAAATGAAAACAGCCCGCGCCCAGGACGCGGAGAATTATAAAAAAGAAAAAGAAGCGCTGGAAAGCAGGGCGACTGAATTTGAAGCGAAAATGAATACGCTTGCGCAGACCATGAAGGATAATACGCCGGAAAAAATCCAGCAGCTAAACGCGGACCGCAACCGTCTTGAAGAAGAAAATAAAAGCATGTCCAAAAAAATGATGGAAAACCAGAAGCTGATCAGTGAATTGAAAGAAAAAGCCGCCCCTTTTGAGCTCGACCGGGAAGAGATCAGCCGGCTGCGAGCCGAGAACAAGGAAATGCAGAAACGCATGAAATATGTCGGGGAGCTTGAAAAAAGGCAGCAGCAACTGATCAAGGAAAATGCCGAAAACCGTGAAAAACTCGAGGTTTTAAAGGCGAAATTCAAGGATGCTGTCCCTGGACTGGCCAAGGCGGGGAGAATTTCACAAAAAATGATGCGCGAAAACGCGGATATGCATTATAATCTTGGTACGATCTTTTTGAACAACAAACAGTACCGCGAAGCGATAAAAGAGTATGAGCAGGTGCTGGAGTTGCGTCCGAATGATCCGGAAACGCATTATAATCTCGGAGTGCTTTATGATGATTATCAGCGTGACCGTGACAAGGCTCTTTATCATTACCAAAAATATCTGGCAGTGAATCCGAAAGCGCCGGACGCCAAGAAGGTCGAATCGTACATTTTGTCCCTGGAGCTGGAACAAAAAGTCAGATGAAATCCCCGGATCTGGATTTCATGATGACAAAAGGTAAAAAAAGCTCGCGTGGTTCAAAAAAACCGGCAGCCCGAAAATTGGATTAAGAAATTTTCATCTGCGGTACCGCTTTCCCTTTTTTTCCTGATTTTCCTCGCATCGCCTTCCTTCGCCGATATCCGCCAGTGGGATTTTGACAACGCGGAAGACTATCAATTCGATCAAAAAAAAGTGCAGCTTCAGGACGGGACCGCGAAACTGGTTCCTTCTTCTCCTTATCATGATGCTGGACAATCTTTTCAGCGCGGACAATTTGATCTGAACACAACGACTGATCGTGGAACGCTCGAACTTTCCGCGCGCGGTTTTCAGGAAACTCCCGGACCAGAACTTCCTTCGCCAGTCGGGAACCGTGAGCCGGGAGTCGCCGCGTTATGGCATCTTGATGAACCGAGCGGAACAAATCTTCTGGACTCGGTTGGGCGCACAGTCGCGAAAGCCACGGACTCGGAAGTTGTCAGCGGTCAGACCGGTTTTGGTTACGCGAGAAATTTTGACGGCGAAAAAAGTTTTGTTTTTATTCCGCATTATGAATCGCTCGCGCTTCGCGGTCCGTTTTCTGTTGAAGCGTGGATCCGTCCCGGCGAAGTCCGTACCGCCAAACCTCAAACTTTAATTTCGCGCTGGCAGACGATCGGCGCACAGCGTGGTTTTGCTTTCCAGATTTCAACGGACGGCAAACTTGACTTTCTGGTTTCAGCCGACGGCGCGACCGTCACTCACCAGACCGGCGCCACGGTCATGACTCCGAATGTCTGGTATCACGCGGCCGCGGTTTTCAACGGCCAGGACCTTCGCGTTTATCTGAACGGTGTCCTGGACAATGCTCCTGTTCCTTTCACGGGCCCTGTTTACTTTTCTAACAATCCCATTTATCTTGGCGCGCTTGTTGATAACAGGGTTGACCAGTTCTACAAAGGTGTGATGGATGAAGCTGGAATTTATGGAAAAGCGCTGAGCGAAACCGAAGTCCTGACCCGCTTTGGCAACCCGCAGGGAGTGGTTGGTATCTGGCATCTGAATGAGCGGGGAGGGGTGCTGACGGATGCTTCAGGATATGGTCATAACGGCACGGCTGAAGGCCAGGTCCGGTATGAAGCGGAGGGCCGAATGGGTACGGCCCTGGAATTTGGTCCCAACTCTTACGTCAAGGCTGCGGCTTCCAGCCGCCTTGCGCCCCAGGGGCAAATGACTTTGCAGGCCTGGATCAAACCGGCCGGTTTTCCGGGTGTCGGCCAGCGCGCCGCGGTCCTTTCTATATATGAAGAAGGCAAAGACGGTTCTCCGGTCAAGGGCGGGGGGGAGTTTTCCCTTTCTGTTTCGGGTCCCGAGGGCCGGGTCTCGGCTTTCGCGTCCAAGCTCCAGCCTTCTGAAGTCAAAGGCCGCCTAAATCTTGTTCCCGGTGTCTGGCACCATGTGGCTGTGACCTGGACTCAGGGCGAAGTTCGTATCTACAATAATGGCGTGCTGGACACCGTGGCGCCTTACACCGGTTCCCTGGATTTTTCCCAGATGGGCTTGAGGATTGGGTCCGATGCCAAAGGTTCCGGCTCATTCCAGGGCACCATCGATGAAGCCGCGGTTTACCGCCGCGCCAGGACCAGCCGTGAAATCGCGGAATCCGCCGGGCTTTTTGCCCAGGCAGGCATTTATACCTCGGATGCGAAAGATGCGGGCAATGTTTCTCCCTGGCGTTCCATGGACTGGAAGCTGCCTCTTCCATACGGCCAGGAAACTGATGGGCGCGAAACCGGCCTGCTTCACATCTATCATTTGAATGACGGTGAGGGTTCCGGAATTTCAGATGCCAAGGGGAGTATTCAGGCCAGCCCCATTGGCACCTACCCGGTGCCTGGCATTTTCGGCAGCGCTCGCTGGTTCGCGGCCAAAGGTTATGACAAGATTCTTTCCCAAAAGGATTTCCCTTCGCTTTCCACCTTTAGCATCAGCCTGTGGTTTGAATTCAGCTCCGGCCAGCCGGGGCTCAATGACCGACTGTTCAGTATCGGTGACGGCAATCCTACCGTGTTTCGCGGCCCGGACGGACGCATGCGTGTGCAGATGCAGGGCGCGCGTGAAATTGTGGGGGAACGGGTTCTTGGCGACACGGGCTGGCACCATCTGACTTTGACCGGTGATGGCCGCAGCCTCTTCTTATATATAGATGGCCTGCTCGACGGGAATTCTCCTTTTATCAGCGCTACGGCGCAAAGCCCGCTGGTGCTCGGCAATCTCAAGAGCACAGACTCTTTCCAGGGCGCCATTGATGAAGTTCTTTTCTACAATTACCCGCTCGACCGCGAAACGATTCTTCAGCAATACCTGCGGGGCCAGATGGACGCCAAAATGCTGGTGCGCAGCTCCGAGAGCCGGGATTTTTCCAACACCGCATGGCGTGGTCCGCAGGGTGTGCGGCTTTCCGAAGAGCCTTCCATGTTTACTACAGGCTTGTGGCACCTGGACGAAAATGTTTTCCGGGCTCAGCCCGCTGAAATCGGTGATGCCGGGCATTTCGCCAATCTTGGGACTGTGTTTGGAAAAGTTTCCCGTTTTCCTGTTGGTGTTTCAGGCAGCGCGCTGGAACTGAACGGCAGCACGGACTATGTCCGCGTAGCTGACACGGACAGCCTTCACATGGACAAGTTTACGCTTTCCGCCTGGGTCCGGCCTGCGGGCATGGCGGACGGGCAGGTCACAATTTTTGACAAGCAGTTCAAGGCCGGCGCGCCGGTATTTTCGTCTTTCGCGCTGGATCTGCTCGGCGGCAACAAACTCGCGTTCCGTCTGGGAAGGCCGGGCGGATACCGGCAGATTGAAAGCGGCCGCGACGGGGAAGTGGCCGCGGGACGATGGAACCATGTCGCGGCGGTTTATGACCGCAAGGAAGTTCGTCTGTATATCAACGGTAAAAAAGTGAAGGCCGCCCGGTTTGAAGAACCGGTGCCTTATGATGACGGCCCGCTTTATTTTGGCCGTTACGGCTCCAGTGACACCCGCTTTTTCCGCGGCGCGCTGGATGAAATCCATTTCCAGAACACGGCCGCCACGGATGAGGAAATCCAGACGCGTTTCGCGCAGTCCAACCCGGAAAACTTTTTCCGTCCGTTTGAAAGCGTGGACCCCGGTGTTCCGGCCGCGCGTTACTTTCAGTACCGCCTTTATCTGAACTCCGACCTGGCTTTTGCCAGCCCCGCAGTTTCCGAAGTTAATTTGCAGGGCGCGTCTTTCCCGGCGGACAAACCGTCCATCACCCCGGCCATGGGCGTTTCCTACGCGGAGATCACAAATTTCTCGGATGAAAAGGGCAAGCGCAACGCGGGCAGTGTGACTTACCAGCTTTCTCC
>CAZKMJ010000027.1:0-17685 GCA_964553835.1 uncultured bacterium | reverse complement strand
TCAGGATCGTAAAAATAGCCGTTCACAAAACGGAAATCAAAAATACCAAAATCATGGCTGGGCATGAGCACATTCGCGTCATTGCGCAGAAAACGGATGCCCATGTTGTAAAGGTCGGCTGAAATAACACCGTCGCCATTGAAATCACCACGCAGCACAGAACCACCCGGATCAAATCCCCAGTCGATAAAATTACTGAAGTTGACCGAATCGATATTGGAATCATTGCCCAGAACGATCGGCTGAAGGACACCGGAACCCGTCCAGGTGCCGTCTGAATTTGGAGTACCTTCAGAAGCGCCAAGCAGAACACCAATGTTCTTGTCAGGGTCCACAAACAACGCCGCCATGACCCCTTCAACGCCTGACCAAAGGCCGGCCGTGTAACCCCAGAATGCGCCGCCGTCAGAAGTGGATTCACCGTTCGTGCCAGGATGAGTTTCCGTCGCTTCCACTCGGCTAGTGATGACAGAATTATAAAGAAGGGGCTGACCGCCTTCGGTGGTGTCAAAGAAAATACCTTCACCGATGAAGAATGCCTGAGCCGCAGCCCAAGGAAATCCGCCCGAGGTCATGATCAAGCCAAAATCTTCACCTCTCCATACAAAACCACCTTCATTAAGAGAGTAAAGGCTGCCTCCGGATTCTTCTTCGCCCCAGGTGCCAAAAATTTCAGCTTCTTTGGGTGTAATCAGTTCGATGGGGCTAAGCAGATCAATCGGGCCTTCAGGATTGAGCTTGAGGTCGTCATAAAGACTGCCGCCATCACCGGTCTCCTCTTCGCCTTCCGGCTGTTCCGCATCACCGGTCGGAATATAGTCAGGGCCTTCCGGCGGTGTATAGCCGTATGTATCATCCGGAATTTCCCAGTCTTTTTCGATCTGTTCTTTTTCTTCGAGCGTGGTTTCGGAAGGACCGTAAGAATCGCCTTTCGCGTCCACAGAACCGTTCTGGCCGGCATTGATGTCCATGGCCGCGTTCTTGATCAAATTAGTCAGGCTTCCGTTGCCCTGCTCAAAGAATGAACGGGAGCTGGCCTTGGTGATGAAATAATAAAGGATGGTCCCGCGTACCGCGGCGATGGCCACCGGACCGCGGATTTTGAAATTGGAACCGCCCTTTTTCTTGTCGATGGTCGCGCGGATTTCACCCAGCGCGGACTCAAGCTCGTCTTCCAGCGTTCCGGTCTTCGGGTCGCGGCTGAGCTTCACAATTTTAAGGTCGGTATTTTCTTTCAGGTTAATTTTACGTCCGCTTTCCAGAACGATTTCGGCTTTGCCTTTTTCACCGGTCTGGATACGGTCGCCGGAGCTGAGAACTTCTCTCACGCTGGCAGCGTGCCACTGATTGGTGCCGCCGGAAAGCACGCGCACCGGGCCAATAAACTTGGTCAGAACAGCTTTGCGCGTCGCAACCTGGTCGGGCGAAGCAGCCGCGGGGTTGGTGTCAGACTCAAAGCGCTTCTTTTCAATTTTCATGAACGGGCGCGGGCCAAAAGGAGGAGCGCCGTACGGCACATAAGCCGTGGTGCCGGTCGGGACCGTAATAGGTTTTTCCGGGAAATCAACGCTGCGCGCGGCAATCTCGCCTTCGAGCGTCAGGAAAGAGGTAGAAGATTTAAGATAGGAAACGCAGATATCAGAGCCTTTGACGCTTCCGGAAGAGTTCGGGGTGTCAATGCTGAAATTGTTGGCGCCGGTAGTCGACTTGGAAACAATGACGCGGACTTTACCACGATCCACCTTGAGGCTGGCGGTTTCACGCTTGCCCTCAGCATTCAGCGCGTAGTCCTTGATCTTGACCTGGCTGTTTTCGCCAATGCGCAGGACGGATTTGTCATTGAAAACAACTTCCGCGCGCGAATAGCTCTTGGTCCGGATAGTGTCGCCCACTGCAATGGGCTCTTCCTTAATAGTAGGATAGTAGTCAGTCCCGGAATTCCGGTCCACACGGCCTTCGACGTAAGTCAAAACGCCGACCGGAAGCGGAGAGCCCGCGCTCACGGCATTGGCCGGAGCAACAGGAATACCAAAAAACAGAACTGCCAGAACAAGAATTAAAGAAACGAAACGCTGAGTCATCGTTGATGACCCCCTTTATTTAGAATTTTGCTACAACGCCCGTGCTGAACACGTGGCGGTCATACTCGTAAATCGTAAGGTTTGATTTGTGGTTCACGTAGGTGTAACGGAACTGAAGTTCGAAATTCCGGGTCAAATCATAAGAAAGAAGGGATGAAAGCGTGTAGCCCTGGTCGGAGCGCTTTTGGCCGAAAACCGTGTGCGAGTGGCGGAATTCCTGAAAATAAAGATCAGCAGCAAGTGACGCGCGGAGCTTTTCAAAATGCGGGATGGCGAACTGAACGCTGGGTGTGATGCGGTTACCCAGATAGTCCCAGTTGTTGCCGTCGGTGTTGTCTGAATCAAGTTCATAGCGAATACCGACAGATCCTTTGCCGTCCTGGAAAATATAATACCAGCCAACACCCGGCGCCCAGCGGAACCCATCGCGGTCTTCCGCGCCGTCCGTAATGCTGGCGTGATAATCCTTCTCCTGAAACTTGATGCCGGCCATGCCGATCTGGTGTTCCGTAATTTTGAAGCTGACCTGCGGATTGATGGTCACGGCAGTCAGGAAAAGATCGTTTGAATCAACAAGGGTGTGATTGTACTGCACCGGCACACTGAAAATCGCGTTCTTGGTTGTATAGGAAGGCGCTATGGTGAACGTATGGCTGTTCACATCGAAATCATTCAGATCGGTCTGATTTGCATAGTAAAGGTCGTAAGCGAATTTAAGGGCGAGCGGGTCATTAATCCGGTAAGTGTAATCCGCGCTGGCGGTGACCACTTCACGGAAATCATTCTGGTTGCCAATGTCACCGATCGTCGTGGTATCGCTGGGCTTTAAAACAACGTTGCTGTCCCATTCTGTAAAGAAACCAGCATTGAAATGCCAGGGCTTGGTCATGCCCGCGCGCTTGGCCAGCGCTTCAGTGTATTCGGAAGCATAAGCGCTGATGTCAGCATTCGGGTCCAGTGTGACCACTTCACGGAAAAGGCGGCGGGCTTCTTCATAATTCTGGTCTTTAACATGCGCAAGTCCGATCTGGTAGTCCGCAGCCTGGGTCAAGCCGGCGTCCAGACTCTTGGCCTGCTGCAGGGAATCCACGGCTTCACCGGTATTTCCATCTTTCATAAGAACGAGGCCTTTAAGGAAAGCGGTCTGCGCGGGACGGACATTCTGCTTCTCGGAAACCTTGATCCACTTCTTGGCTTCCTTGATTTCCCCCATCTCATAAAGCACTTCAACCAGCTCTGGAAGGGCTTCCTTGATTTTGGGATTATTATTCACGGCATCCAGAAGGTTCTTTTTGGCTTCCGGATATTTCTGCTGTTTTTTGTAGGCAATACCCAGGTAATAAGCGGCGCGGGTTGAGGAAGGATCTTCAACACGGGCTTTTTCAAGAAGCGCGACGGCTTCATCCACAGCTTCGCGCTGATAAAGGGCAATTCCCTGCTCCAGCGAAGAATTATTGGCCGCGGTCAGAAAAGGCGGATGCAGCATGATGATCAAAACAATCATCATGAGCTTTAATTGCGGGTTTTTAATGTCTAAATGGGCGATGGGGATACCCTCGATAACCTGTTGGAATGGCCGAGGATAGCATTGGCCCAAGGGGGTGTCAACCTGAAACCTGAAAAAAGCCGGAAATTCACCCTGAAGAGGTTAAAAAGAAGGTCTCTTAATGGACTTTTTTGCCCAAAGACTGGGCAAAACGCCTCAGGGCTGGAGATAAATCGGAGGGGTCTAAATGCACGTTTAAGATCGCGAATGTATCTGTATGCTCACGGCTGACCCGGAGGGCCTGCTCCAACTCGTCTTCCGTATGGACGTCAAACCCCCTGCCCGCCCCCAGAAGGTTAGTGATCCGGCTGTAATGCCAGTTAACCAGATCATTGAACTTTCCGTCCTGCATGGGCCGTTCAGTGCCGTAGCCCTGATTGTTCAGGACAATGACAATTGGGTTGAGGCTATAACGCGCGGCCGTGCTGAGCTCAAGCCCCGTCATTTGAAAAGCACCGTCACCTACCAGAACGAGCGGGCGTAATTTTGGATTGGCCAGTTGAAGGCCAACGCTAGCCGGAACCGCGAAACCCATGGACGTGTAATATGCCGGGCACAAAAATTCCGCGCTGCCGTGAATGAAAAGGTCCGCGCCGGAAAACATGGCATCGCCAGGGTCCGCGACCACAGCCGTATTTTCATCAATGAAAGAATTCAGCCGTTCAAAAAGCCGGGCCGTTGTGATTTTCGCGCCGCGCTTTACTTCGAAAGCAGCCTGCGGCGGAACATGGTGTGGGATTTCCGAAGTGCCTCGCGGATGAATGTCGGCGTCGATCAGGCCTTTTAAAAAATCTTCCAGCCGGATGGAATCATAATTATGAAAGCGAATGGACGTTTTTTCACTGCTGGCATCGATGGAACATGCCGGATCCAGGCGGGCCGTGAAAACTCCCAAGTCCACATCATTCATCATGGCGCCCAGCAAAATCAGGCAATCGCTTGTTTCCACATAGTCGCGCACATCTTCGTGGCCCATGGCGCCTTCATACACGCCGATATAAACAGGAATTTTTTCCGAGACCACGGATTTGCTGAGCAAAGTCGAAGCCACAGGAATATTCGTTTTTGAAATCAGGCGCAGGAGCTGACGCTGGAGGCCAAAGCGATGCAGTTCCACGCCCGCCAGAATGACGGGCTTGCGCGCCGCATTGATCATTTCTCCCGCTTCCCGCAGCGCTTCTTTTAAAGCCTGCGGATCGCTTTCCTTTTTGGCGGGCGCGGGAACGGGCGCGGCCAGACTGCCCTGCATGCCCGCGATATCACGGGGAATTTCAATATAAACAGGTCTTTTGTGGGTCAGCGCGGCGTTCAGGACCCGGTCAATTTCCGAGAAAGCAGTTTCAGCATCCATTAAAACGGTGGAGGCCACGGTCAGCTGCTGGAAAACTTTCAGCTGCGTATCAAAGTCTTTAACTTTATGGTGCAGCAGCGGGTTTTTGGCGCGTTCATTGGTGCCTGGCGAACCGCTGATCACGACCACCGGGGATTTTTCCGCGTAAGCTTCTGCCGTCGTATTGGCGATCTTCAAACCACCCACGCAATAGGTCACGCAAACCGCGCCAAGGCCTTTGACACGCGCGTAAGCGTCCGCCGCGAAGCCCGCGCCCTGCTCGTCACAGGTATTGATCAGCTTGATTTCGCTCTGTTCGATCTGGTGGAAGAAATGGAGGGCATAATCGCCTGGAATACCGAAAATGTGGCGCACGCCGTAGTCATGCAGCCTCTTGATCAGATATTCTCCGACCGTCATTTTCATTATTTTTTCCTGTAATCAGTGCTCTCGAATATTTTGTCCGCTGAATCCGGCAGGAATGCCTGAAACAGTTTCCCGTCCGGCATGGGATAGCGCCGCGCGAATTCATAGTAACACGCGGGAATGGTTTCCTTTTTGTCCGAGAACTGGACTTCCACAGGATGGGCCAGCGTGGAAGACTGCTCCAGAAAAACACCGGGCGAGCCTTTGATCTCACCGCCCGAACTGTTCAGCTGAAAACCAAGACTTTTAATAAACGCGTTCAGCTCCGCGAAATCCTTGAAGGTTTTCAGGCTGTTAAAAAACACCGTAAAATGATTGACCCGGAAACCGAATGCCGCCATCCAGGCCGCGTATTCGCTTTCTTTCAGAAGGTCCTGATAGGTCTGCCAGGAAATCTTTTTCCAGGGCGTGCCGGAAATCAGAAAGTCCGAGGATTTTGTCACACCTGCGGGGACTTGCGCCGCGAGCTCTCGCACAACTTTCTGTACCAGGGGTGAGCAATCTTCAACTTTCAGTTCACTGATAAAAACCTTGGGAAGGCCGGCCTGGGGATGCTCATAATGTTTGGCAAAAAGTTTTTTCTCTTTGAAATCGTATCCCTTGCCACTTGCTTCCTTATAGCCAAGCGCGGTGAAGAAAGAAGCCATGGCATTAATGCCGACAGAGGGAATATTGAAAGTACGGAAAGCGATGTGGTCGTTGACCACCTTTTCGCCGCGTTTCTCAAGCGCGGTGTGAATGGCACCGGCCTGTTTATTCATGGAAGAATAGTCCTTCCATAACTTACCCAGAAGCTGCTCAAGATTTTCCATGGTCCCTCCCTTTTAATTATCGGAAGAACTTCAGTGTTTCTCAATCTCCGGCGCAATGCCGTCTTTCCGCGGAGCTGACGGCATAAAGGTCAAAAACAAGAAAAGCAGGGATGACGCAACCCCGGAAACAAAAGCGCTGATCATAAAAGCGGCTGGTGCCCCGAACCTTTGCCAGATCAGCCCGAAAATCAGGCTGGCAGGCAGGGCGCCCATCCCTGTAAGGAAATAATACCATCCAAATGCCTGTCCGCGCTGGCCCTGAGGCGCGACATCGGCCAGAAAAGCCCTCTCACTGCCCTCGGTAAGGCCGTAAAAGAGGCCATAGGCAATAAAAAGTGCCCAGGCATGCCATGCCTCGGACGCGATCCCAAAACCCAAATAAACCAGAGAATAAACGATCCAGCCGGTCAGGATGACCTGCCTGCGGCCGACACGATCAGATAATATCCCGAAAGGAAAAGTGGTCAGGAATTTTACGGCGTTAAAGGACATCCATAAGATGGGAAGCAGGACCTGCGGTACGCCAAGTTGGGCGGAACGTAAAAGCAGGAAAGCATCAGAAGAAGCGCTCAGAATAAAAATAAAAAGGATGGCGAGGTAAATGCGCAGGCGGCCCGTGGGCGGCGCGAGCGAGAATTTGTTCTGGTTTTTTGAACGGTCAGCCGGAAGAACCTCACGAACTTTCCAGATGATCAAGACAACGGTCAGGACGGCGGGAATGGCAGCCATGGCAAAAACGTGGCGAAGATTGGTCATGCCGAGCGTCATGAGGAGTGTGGCAACGATTGGGCCGGTCACAGCGCCCGCGTGGTCCATCGAACGGTGAAAGCCGTAGGCCTTACCGCGTTCCGAATGCGGGACAGAATCCGCGATCAGCGCGTCGCGCGGTGCAGTGCGGATACCTTTTCCCATTCGGTCTGAAAAGCGGACAAACAAAACAACCAGCGGGTGCCATGCGATGGAAATAAGCGGCCGGGCGAATGAAGAAAGACTGTAGCCGGCAAGCACCAGCCTGCTGCGGTCACGCGCGCGGTCGGCCATCATGCCGGAAATCAGCGTGAAAAACGCGGCCGTGGATTCGGCAACACCTTCGATCAGCCCAACAAAACCCTGCCCCGCGCCAAGGTACTGTACAAGAAAAACCGGGATCAGCGGATAAATCATGTCGCTGGAAATATCAGTCAGGAAACTGACAAATCCCAGCACCACCACATTAGGCGGGATATTAAAAATTCGAGAAAAGAAATTATTTTTTTTCGATGACACTGATTCTGCCGTCAGGTTCCAGCATGGCCGCATGGACGCGGGAAATGTCCGCGACGCCGTTCTTGCGCAGGGAGGAAAGCAGCTCCTCTTCGGTCAGCCGTTCTTTTCGCATATTCCTGCGCAGTACCCGGCCGTTGTGCACCAGGAGAGCGGGTTCGCCTTCGGTCAAGCGCCTTACTTTTTTAAAACGGAACGACAATTCCTCAACAAGATAATTCAGGGCAAGGATCGTGGCGGCTCCAATCAAGCCGCCTGTCAGCGAATCGTCCCTGCCGATCATGGCGTTCTGCACCACATTGGAAATAATTAAAAGCACGATCAGATCAAACGGGGCCATTTCCCCCAACTGTCTTTTTCCCAGCAGCCGCAAAGCCACAAATAAAAAAACATAAACCAGTCCCGCGCGGAAAATTTTTTCAAGTACAGGGGCTTCGGGGATCCAGATATTCATAGTTTTTTCACGAAATTTTCAAGAATGTCCCGAAAAAGCCGGGGCTGCTCAAGATTAACAAGGTGCGCAGCTCCAGGCAGAACGTGATACTCCGCGCCGGGAATCTGCGCGTGCATTTCTTTCATGACCGCGGCAGGCGCGATTTCATCCTCTTCACCCGCCACCACAAGAACGGGAAAAGAAATAGATTTAAGCAGGTCTGAAGAATCGCGGCGGTCCGCCAGCGCGCGCAGCGCGGCAATGGCCGCCTCCGGGCTTGTCTTTTTCATCATCTCCAGAACTTCAGTGACCAAAGCCAGATTTTTTTCCTGCGTGGTTTTTCCCAACTGGCTCTTCACAATTTTTCGCGCGAAAGGGTCAATCCCGAATTTTTCAATGGCCGCGATGGACTGCATTCGCTTTTCGCGCGCTTCGGGGGTATCAGGCGTCGCGCGTGTGGCGAAAAGGCCCATGGCGCGGACACGATTGGGATATTTACGGAGGAATTCAAACGCGGCATAGCCACCCATGGAAAGACCGGCAAGGAAAACGGGGGTCTGGATTTTCAAACTATCGAGCAAAGCTGCCGTGGCATCAGCCATGTCCGCAACGGTAAGGCCGGAATTTAAGGAAGACTTGCCAAAACCTGGAAAATCCGGAGTGATGACTTTGAATTTCGAGGAAAGATATTCTCTTTCTTTCTTCCACATCGTGGAAGAAAGTGGAAATGCATGAAGGAAAACTGCGGGCGATCCCTGACCGCTGGTTTCAAAAGCAAGCATGAATCATTATATGCCCGCTTCTTTTAAAACTGAATACTTTTTAACTGCCGCTAGTTCATGGACGCGGCAGTTTCCACATGCCAGGACGGATGACGGATAATCCAGGAAATTTCGCGCCGGGTCGCGCCGCTGTGAAGTGCCGCGTCAATCAGGACCGGGCACAGCTCATAGACCTCTTCCCTCAGAGCGCGCTGAAGCTCAAGAAGACTGCGTACTTTATCTTTCTTTTCCTTGATTTTAACCATCATGGTTGTTTCTCCTTTGCATTATGATCAGATCCCTTGCTGTGGTAGTCATTCAAGTTCCATGCCAGCCCTTTTCTATTGGGAAATCTCCCGGAAGCGGTAAAAATCGACAATTTTGTCCGGCCTCTTCCCTGTTGTTGTAGAATACCGCCCATGACTTCAAAACCGAGGCACCAGGACTTCGCGGCCGCGCTGAAAATCCCGGACATCCGGCTTTTTATTGCTTGCGTGGGCTTTTTTACTCTGTCCGGCCGCGCGCTGCTGGTGGTCATCGGCTTCCAAATCTATAAAATCACCCATTCCGCTCTTGCACTGGGATGGCTGGGGCTGGTTGAAGCCATCCCGGCGATTTCCCTTGTCGTTTTTGGCGGCTATTTTGCCGACCACTTCAACCGCAAAAAAATCCTTTTGCTGACCGGCTCCATCTGCGTCGCGGGCGCCGCGGTCCTTGCCATTATTTCGTGGAACAACACGCCGTCGGTTCTCTGGCTGTACGCCATTATTTTTGCCATCGGCATTGCGCGCGGACTTGGCGACCCCGCCGCGACAGCACTCGAAGCTCAGATCGTCCCCCAACACCTGACTTTTAATGCTTCTTCCTGGATCAGCAGCACCTGGCTGACCTGCATGGTGGCCGGGCCCGCGATCATTGGCTTTGCATTTGACGCCTGGGGTCCGGACGGCTGCTATATCATCATCACGATCTGGTACGCGTTGGGCTGGCTGTGCATGGCGGTCATGAATCCCGGAAAGCAGGTCAAGCCGCTGCAAAAAGAACCCATTTTCAAAAGCATCGCCATCGGCTGGCGGTTTGTGTTTTCCAATCAACCGCTTTACGCGGCCCTGGCCCTTGATCTTTTCGCGGTTCTTTTTGGCGGCGCAGTCGCGCTTCTTCCGATTTATGCCGATACTATCCTGCATGTAGGAGCACGTGGACTTGGTTTTTTAAACGCTGCCCCTTCCCTGGGCGCCGTGATCGTGACTTTGATCGCGACCAAACATCCGCCCATGGCACGCGCGGGCCGCAACCTGCTCATTGCGGTTGCCGGTTTTGGCGTCAGTATGCTGGTGTTCGCTTTTTCTAAAAATTTCTTTTTATCCATGGCCGCGCTGGTTGCCAGCGGGATTTTTGACGGCATCAGCATCGTCATCCGCCGTTCCATGGTGCGCCTTTTGTCACCTGAAGAATTGCGCGGACGCGTCGCGGCGGCAAATTGGGTGTTTGTGTCCGCTTCCAATGAACTGGGAGCGTTTGAAAGCGGCATGGTGGCGGCATGGCTTGGCGCCGTTCCCTGTGTTGCCGTGGGAGGCATTTTAACGCTTATGATTGTGACTTTTACCGCGTTGTTCGCGAAGCAGCTGCGCGAACTCCGCTTCAATATCAACGAACTCGAACAAAAACCGGACGTCCCTCCGGCGCCGGCGGAGCCCCATCATGGCTAAATTTTTCTGGGCTGTTTTATTTTTTCTGACTTTGGGCGTTATGCCCGCTCTGGCGGAAGACGCCGCGCTTGAAACCATCGCAACCCTGCCCGAACCTCCGGGTAATATCGCAGTCTCACCCGAAGGCCGGATTTTTTTCACCGTTCATCCTGAGTCCAGACCGACCGGCGACAAACTTTACGAGCTGCGCAATGGAAGCCAGGTCCCCTACCCGGATGAAACATTTCAGGAAAATTTCAAAACTCCGCTGGGCCTGTATATAAGCCGCAACCGCCTTTGGCTGATCGACCATGGAGGAAACGGATTTAAAAAACCGCGCCTGTTCGCTTTTGACCTGGCTTCCAATCAGGCTGTGCTCAACCACGAATTCAGCCGCGCCACCGGCCAGGTTGGTTCGTATTTTAATGACCTTCGTGTCAGTCCGGACGGTAACACGGTCTACATCGCGGACATCAGCTTCCTGCGAAAAAAACCCGCGATCGTGGTCTATGACCTGGAAAAGGACAAGGCATGGCGAGTGCTGGAAAAAGACAAATCAGTTGTCGGAGGGTCCCGTACGCCCCAAAACAAAGGCAAGAAACTTTCCTTTTATGGCGGGCTGGTCAAATTGAAGCTGGGCATTGACGGTATCGCGCTGGATAAGCGCGGCGAATGGCTTTATTACGCGCCCATGAGCCAGAAAAATGTTTACCGTGTGCGGACCGAAGACCTGAAAAATACAGGGCTTTCTGAAAAAGAACTCTCCGCGAAAGTGGAATTGGTGGGGAAAAAACCGTTGTGCGACGGGATCGAAATTGATGAGCAGGACAATCTTTATATCACAGACATCGAGAATGGCTCGATCTTTAAACTGGACACGCTCAAGAACCTGAGCCCGCTTGTGAGTTCACCGAATATCCGCTGGCCGGACGGGCTGAGCTACGCAAACGGTTATCTCTATATCACCGACAGCGCGCTGGGAAATTACGCGCTGGGCAGCAAGAAAAAGGTCGAAAACGCCTCTCCGTTTTACATCTACAGGGTCAAAACAGCGTAACCCTGGCAGTTAGGTCATAAGCTGGTGGCCGTTGCGGCCGAGCCAGCGGTAAGCTTCCTTATAATCCGGCAGGATTCTTTCAACCTTCCTCCAGAAATTGCGCGAGTGGTTTTTCTCTTCCAGATGCACAAGCTCATGGACCACCACATAATCCACAACTTCCAGCGGCGCCAGCGAAAGGTGCCAGCTGAAATTCACACAGCCTGAAGGGCTGCATGATCCCCAGCGGGTTTTGGCGCTTGTTATTTTAATGTCGGAAGGTTTGTAGCCGGAAAGCGCGGAATAATGCGCGACGCGGGGGCCAATGATTTCCATGGCCTTTTCACGGCAGCGAAGTTTTTCTGCCGCGGTCCTTTGAACGGGCGGGCTGTAATGCTCACGGGCCTGCTGTTTCTTGCGGAGGATCCAGTCTTTCCTATCCTCCACAAAACGCCGGATGATATTTTCCGGGAGTTTCTCCGGCGCGCGGACGACCAGGCGCGCGTCAGCCGTGACATGAAGGGCCAGTGTCCTGCGTTTGGATCTTATCAGCCGGTCGATCAAAATTTTTCGGGATAGATTTTATTGAACTTGGAGCCTTCCAGCGTCAGGTTGTACATCAAGCCTTTCTGGTTCATGACATACGCGACAATAGGCTCATTGGTTTTTGTGGTGTCAACAGAGCCGTCCGCGCCGATACTGATCAAAGCCACGGAGCCGTCCACGCCTGCCTGCCAGCCGTCACCGGTCTGAAATTCCTTAAGTGCTGAATCTTCCATGAAAAAGAGGTAAATAGTTTTGACCTGTCCGCCCAGCTGGAAACCAATGCTGCCCGCGATGGTGTTGTAGTAGTTCACCGTCTTGCCCTTGACGCGCATGGCGCCCTGGCCATATTCCGCGCCAATTCCGATGCCGCCCTTGATGACGCTTGGAAAAACCAGCATCCCTTTGGCTTTGGACATGATTTCTTTCGAGCCGATCACTTCTTTCTTGAATCTTTCGAGCGCTGCGTCCACCCCCGCGTCAATTTCATGCGCCGACTTGGCATAGGAAACCTGCGAGGCCGTAACGGTAAGCGCGAAAACGAGGGCTGTAAAACCAAAACATTTTCTTAAAGCTTTCATGTGATCTCCTCTTTCAGTTCATTTCTTGATCAATTTTACCGTGACGCGAGTTCCGCTTCCCCAGGGCCACAAAATCGCAATGGCTTCATTTTCCTTCATATAGAGGACCTGGTTCTGACGCGCGCCGCCGTAAGGGTTGGCGTACTTGTCTGATTCCCGGCTGGGCTTTTGCCCTTCGGCCTTAAAAGGTTTTTCAAAAAAACCGTTCAACACTGATTCGAGGACCGGTATACCGGCCAAGTCCACCACGGCTTCCAGAAAATCGCCGGTCTCAGTGCGTATTTCATCACATGGAATATTTTTAACACTCAAAACAAGCTGCTCAAAAGTCATACGGCCCCTGCCTTCGCCAGAAAAAAACTGAATGACTCCGGCATTTCCGAAACCAGCTTCATGTTCTCACCGGTTTCCGGGTGGCGGAACTCAAGCTTCGCGGCATGAAGCAGCAAACGCGACGTCCGGACCACGGGCCGCATGTCCTCATGCCAGCCTTCATGCAGGTAGCGCTCAAAAATCTGCGGGTCGATATAAATCTTGTCGCCTGCAACCGGATGTCCCAGAAAAGCCATGTGCGCGCGTATCTGGTGCGTGCGGCCGGTCCTGGGGATGACTTTCAAAAGGGAATATTCCCCATTGGAACTTAAAATAGTGTAGTCCGTGCGGGCGGTCTGCCCTTCAGCGTCCGGAACGCGGATATTGTGCGTTTTGCTTTCCACGCCAAGAGGCATGTCGATTTCGCCTTCACCCTGTTCCGGCACGCCCAGTACAACAGCCCTGTATTCCTTATACACCTGCCGCTTTTCAAAAATCAGGCCCAGCTTCCCTGCTGCGTCACCGGACTTGGCCACCAGCACAAGACCGCTTGTTTCCGAATCCAATCGATTGACGATCCGGAGATTTTCCCTATTCAAATCTTTTTGCAGGATGGAGAGAAGGTTTTTCTGCTTAAAACGCCCGACCGCGTGCACCGGAAGCGGCGAGGGTTTTTCTACAGCCAGGAAAAAATCATCTTCATAAATGATTTTGTAGTCTGTTTCTACGTAAAGCTGCTCTTCTGTTCGCATCATGCCACCGGGTTGACCAGTTCCATAAAAAGCTCGTCCGGCTTGAACTGGCGAATATCCAGGACGGTTTGGAAAACGGGAATATATTCACGGAGCCTTTCATGGGTCTCATCCAGCTTGTCCAATGAAAGTCCGGACTCCTGCTCATAACTTTTCAGGAAAATGCCGCGAGCCTGGGCCTTGAGCGTTTCCGGCAGGCGAATGGAAAGAAAGCATAGAAAAAATCCCACATCCCAAAGCCGCTTATCGCTCTGCGTGCAAAATTCCAGGTCCGTGAAAAAAACTTTTTTCTCTTTGGCTTCCCAGATGCAGTTAATCGGCTGGGTGTCGACAAGCGCGTATCCCAGATGGTGGATTTTTCCAAGCCCGCCGCCGCATTCGGCAATCATGGTCTCATGCTCCGGTGAAATTTTCCCTTCATGGGCGATTTCACTCAGCATGACGTCCACATTGCGGCCTTCAAGAAACTCCGTCACAAGCACCTGCTGGACCGCGTCAAAAGCCACAAGCCTCGGCACGGAAATACCACGCTCAGCCAGAAGTACACGGCTTGTGATGTCCACGGCAAAACGCTCCTTCGTGCTGATACCGTAAACTTCCGGGAAAGGGCTGACCAGGGAAAGGTTTTTGGCCCAGAAAGTCCCCACGGGGACGAACACTTTGACGAAATAGGTCACGGAGCTGCCGTCCGTGCGCTTGCAGCGCCAGAAATGGTTGGAATTGCTGACACCGCCGGAAAGGGAATCAATCTTGATGGAAGCCGGGTCGATGTCCCGGAATGCCAATTCATGCTTTTTCATGAATTTCCGGCATGTATTGGGGCGGCTCCACCGCGCGGCTTTAAAGGAACTGACAACCACCGAAACAAGAAACCACGGAAGGACAAAAAACCAGGTCAGAAAAATACGGAAGACTATCCAGGGCTGGGTGCGCAGGACATTCGCCCAGAGACGGGCTTTAAGATTCAGCTTTTTTTTAATAATTCCGGCAGTCACTTTTTAATTTTTTTTCTGAAAATCAAATCGTCGAGCGAAAAACGGCCGGCGCCGGCCAGGATGAAAAGAAACGCGACAAAAAAATAAATGGCTGCCAGCTCGTATGACGGGCCGCCTTTGCCAATGAAAGGGTCCCCCCGGAGAATGTGAAATCCCATGGCCACCGTCATGGTGAAGAAAATTCCAATTGAAGCGAACGGGGTCAAAAGCCCCAGTATCCAGGCAAGGCCTCCAAAAAACTCAGAGATCGCGGCCAGGGCCTGATAAAGCGACGGGATTGGAGAATCCGGCCCCATCCAGCCAAAAGCATTCTGGATTTTAGGTTCACCGTGGATCATGAACGCGAAGCCCGCGGTCACGCGAAGAAAAAGAAGGGCGATAGAAGTTTTAAAACCTTGTTCTTCGGGTAAAAAAATTTTCTTCAACGGCGGGCCTGAAAGTTCCGGGGCGCGCCAGTCAGGTCTTTAAGCACCCAGTTTTCCGGGATGGTTTTAACCGTTTCATCAAAAGCGTGCATCGCTTCACGGAGCTTGTCGAGCTCAGGTGAAGAAGCGACCGGCACTTCGGCAGAGCCGAAACCTTCAATCCTCTCGATGACTTCCTGCACACGCATCTCAGCGACTTCACGGGCGGGCTGGTAGTGGCGATGTTTCTCACTCTCCCCTTGCACCACGTTCAGCAGATTCGCCTTGCACAAAAGGTTGATCAGCTCCTGCGTCAACCGCATCGGCATTTCAAGCTGCTCAGCGATTTCCTCCGCGGACATGGGCGCCAGCCCCTCCGCGAAACGGCGCGCGTACAGCTGCATGATGCGCAGTGCCAGCAGCTTTTTAGTGGAATAGCTGGCCTGAGTGCTGTCCTGCTCAAATTCAAAACGGATTTCATTCTGGTGGGCAAAAGAAAGTTCGGCTCCGTAAAGGACGATCACCCAGCTGGTCTGGAGCCAGGCCAGGAAAAGCGGCAGGGCCGCGAAAGTCCCGTAAACCGCGCCCGCGTTTGAAGCGCCGATCTGAAAACGCACGTAAAACCACTGCACCATCTGGTAGACAGCGCCGGCCATGATGCCGCCGATCAACGCGGACTTGAAATTGATTTTGCCGTTGGGCATGAACATATAAATGTAGGTCAGAAGGCCGGCGAAAACCAGAAAGGGCAGAAGCTGCAAAACCGGGAAAATAAGCGGGGCCACAGGGCCCAGAAAACTGATCTTATGTGTGATGGCTTCGATCTGACTGACCAGGAACACGGTGGCGGAGGTGGCCGCGATAAAAAACACGGGCGCGATCAGCATAAGCGCAAGGTAATCCGTAAATTTCTGACCCATGCTGCGGGGTTTCTGGATCCACCAGATATGGTTGAACGCCTCTTCGATATTGGCCAGCACCTTGATGACAGACCAGAACAAAAGCACAAGACCGATACCCGCGATGGCACCGCCATTGGTATTGCTCAGAAGGTTTTCTGAAAATTCAGCGATGCGCGTCATAACTTCCTGCTGGCCAGCCGCACCTTGAATAATCTTTTCCTTCAGCAGCTTGTCAAAACCAAAACCCTTGGCCACGCCGAAAGCCATGGCAAAAACAGGCACGATGGAAAGCAGCGACCAGAACGTGAGCGCGGAAGCCCAAAGCGAACATTTATCGACTGAAAATTCACGGACTGAAAGAAGAATGATACGGAGAGTGCGGATGAAAAAACCTTGCGGGCCCTTGATCTTGCGCACCGACACGCGCCAGATATCACGGTTAATATAATTCAAAATTTTAGCAACCATGAGCCGGGATTATACAATAAAAAGCCGGTTTATAGCTTTAAAAGTTTTTGCTGTTTGGGGCTGAGTTCCTGCCATTTCCCCTCGGCAAGGCTACCCAGCTGAAGTTCGCCAATAGCGGCACGGACCAGCCTCAGAGTGGGAAAACCCACAGCAGCGGTCATACGCCTCACCTGCCGGTTTTTCCCCTCAATCATTTTCAGCTCAATCCAGCTGGTAGGCACGGAAAGGCGGAAGCGGATGGGCGGATTGCGCTCCGGATAACCGGGGTCCTTCAGCAGGCTGGCCTTGCATGGCTTGGTCACATAATCCTGAATGGGAAGGCCCTTGGCGAGTTTATCCATGGCTTCCTGTGTAGCGGTTCCTTCCACCTGCGCATGATAGGTGCGTTCATGCGCGTGGCGCGGATGAAGCAAAAGATCATTCCAGTGTTTTTCGTCGGTCAATAAAAGCAGACCTTCACTGTCCCAGTCCAGCCGGCCAACGGGATAAACGTCTTTTGGGAACCCGAATTCCGCCAGCGTGCGGTGTTCGGGTTCCTGCTTGGTAAACTGGCAAAGCACTCCGTAGGGTTTATGGAAAGCGATGATCATTTCGTGTAGTATACGCGCATGTCAAAACCGGTTCCACCTGAAGAAATGAAAACTTTCATGAAAGTGCTCGAGGCCCTGGCCGGCGATGCCGCCCTGATTGCCCATTTGAGCGCCCAGGAGCGCATCGAGCTGATGAAAGCCGCGGGCAAACTGGCACACCCCCATCTGGACGATCACCGGAAAGTGGCGCGCACCGCGCGCAAGCTCAGGCGCGAAAAACGCAAGCTCCACGACCGGGATGTGCGTAAAACCGTGGGCATCCGTGAGGCGCGGCAGGCCGCTGTTTTCCAGGCACCCAAACAGCTTGAAAATAACGGGCACACTCCCAAAGAACTCAAAAATCCCCGGAACTGTTACGCGTGCAAAGCGGAATACAGGAAAGTGCACTTTTTTTACGACACCATGTGCATTGAATGCGGCGATTTGAATTATCAGAAACGTTTTCAGTCCGTTGATTTGAGCGGCCGCACCGCACTGGTAACGGGCGGACGAGTCAAAATCGGCTACCAGACCGCGCTCAAACTTTTACGCGCGGGCGCGCGCACTCTTGTTTCCACCCGTTTCCCCCACGACTCGGCCCAGCGTTTCAGCCGTGAAGAAGATTTCAACCAATGGAAAGACCGCCTGCAGATTTACGGGCTCGACCTGCGCCACTCGCCCAGCGTTGAAATCTTCGCGCGTTACCTGGCCCGCACTGAAGAGCGGCTGGACATTCTGGTCAACAACGCTGCGCAAACCTTACGCAAGCCGCCCGGATTTTAT
>CAZKMJ010000026.1:0-17828 GCA_964553835.1 uncultured bacterium | reverse complement strand
AGCGACCACTGCGCGTGAATGGCGCCGCCGCGGCTGACAATGCCGGTCAAACGGTGCGCGACAAGCGGAAGGTGTTCAATCAAAACGCCGCAATGGAGGGTCATGTAGTCCACGCCCTGCTTGGCCTGGTGCTCAATGACTTCAAGCATCAGTTCGATCGTCAGGTCTTCAGGCTTTCCATTCACACGCTCAAGGGCCTGATAAATCGGAACGGTACCGACCGGAACGGGGCTGGCGCCAATAATGGCTTCACGGGTTTCATCAAGATGAGAACCGGTAGAAAGATCCATGACCGTGTCCGCGCCAAATTTCACGGACATCTGCAGCTTTTCCATTTCCTTGGGAATGTCGGAAGTCACGGCGGAATTGCCGATGTTCGCGTTGATCTTGCATAGGGTGTTAATGCCGATACCCATCGGCTCAAGATTGCGGTGATTGATATTGGCGGGAATGACCATGCGGCCGCGGGCCACTTCGCTGCGCACAAATTCAGGCTCCAGCTTTTCACGTTTCGCCACAAACTGCATCTCTTCGGTGATAATGCCTTTTTTGGCGTAATGCATCTGGGATTTGTTGCTGTCTGCGCTGCGTTTATTGACCCATTCGTCTCTCAACATGTCTGCTCCTGTTTTAAAAGGCCGGTTCCAACTGCTTTTTCCGGCTCCATTTTTCAAGTTCACGGGGAAAATATTTCGGCCGCGTGTTTTTCATCTCTGCCACAACCGGCAGATTGACCCACGGCCATTTCCCGATTTCTTCTTCGAGATCAAAAGCGATTCTATCCAGGTCTTCGGTCCCGCGCGCGTGAAAAGCGGTCAGCGAATACGGAAACTCCGGCCAGCTCATGCGCACCGAGCACTGCGTTACACCAGGCGTGCGGCTGATGCGGGCCGCGGCCCAGTCCTGCTTTTCTTGAGGCACCTGCCAGACCGTTACGTCCTGCGGCGGTAAGGGTTTTTCCTCAGCTGGAAACAGGACTGCGAGTCTGCGCAGAATCCCCTGCTTTTCAAACCTTTTAACAATTTCCAGAAAATCCGCTTCGTTCATTCCCGCGATCTTCGCGAGCCTGCGGAACGGGTCATCGCTTAAAGGAACATCGTCCTGCAGCGCGCGCAAAACTTCAATCTCTTCCGCTGAAAAAACCTGGTACGGTCTCTGGATCTCCTGCGTCTGCTCCATACCGGAGCGGAAACGTTTCAACACCGGAAAAGCCAGGACTTTTTTCGCGCCTGAAACTTCGCGCAGCACCTTTAAATGCTCTTCAAAAACTTCAGAGGCCGGCAGCGCCAGTGTGAACCAGAAATTAAATTCGTGCAGGCGGCGGTGGCTCCGGATTACTCCAGGATGCCGGTTGACCCGCAAGGCCCCGATTTCAAAATCCACTTCCTCTTCGGGAAGCTGCATCGCGGCCCACAAACTCTGATAACCAAGATTTCTGCTTTCAAGGACGGCGGTCAGTGAACCCGTGACCTGTTTTTCTTTCAGGCGGGTCAGCCTTAACAGCACGTCAGCGCTGTCGAGGCCGGTCCTGCGGCCAATTTCTTCAAACGGCCTTGAACAAAGCGGAATGCCTTTGTGCAAAAGCCCCAAAAGTTGTCGGTCCTTATCGTCCATTAAGAGCCCTTTTCCGGGTTTGGAGAAACAGCTCCCTATCTTCTGGTTTTATGGATAGTTAAGCCAAGCCGGAAGGTCTTGAGGGGCTTATAATACCACGCGGGATTTTGCTTTGTCTAGGGAGCCGTATGCTTGCTACATCTTCTCTTCGCGGCGTTCACGGATATGATGCCTAACATCAACGCCACGCTTGAGATAGATCACGTCTTCAGCAATGTTGGTAGCCAGGTCGGCCACCCTTTCCAGATTGTGGGCAACCATGATCAGGCCCACGCCGGTGCGGATGTGCTGAGGCTTTTCAGCCAGGATGGTCTGGACCTCATCATAAATTTTGTCATTCAGATGGTCCACGATGTCATCGCGTTCGAGAATGGCCAAGGCCTTGTCTGGATCGCTTTCAATGAAAGCGTCGAGCGCGTTGCGCACCATGCGGCGCGCTTCAGAAGCCATGATCGGAAGATCGTTGTAAGGTTTGAGGGGCGGCTCCTGATTGATCAGAAGCGCTTTTTCCGCGATGTTCACGGCCTGGTCACCCATGCGTTCCAGGTCGTTGGTGATTTTAAGGCCCATGGTAATCAAACGCAGGTCCATGGCGGTTGGCTGATAAAGCGCGATCAGCTCGTGGCCGAGCTCATCGATTTCGATTTCGTAAAGGTTGATTTCCTGGTCGCCCTTGAGGACGATCTGGGCCTTGTTGGAGTCGCGCTCGAAAAGAGCGGAAGAAGCGTTTTCAATGGCCTTTTCCACAAGCAGGCCCATCTTGAAAACTTTTTCACGGAGTTTTTTTAATTCATCATGAAAATGACGCTGCATTTACTCCCCCCTGATTTCTCATAATAATAAGAATAAACGATGTGAAAGGCAAGCAAAGTCTGGGTAAAGCAATTGTAAGCTTATTTCTTCGCCAGTGCTTCGCGGATCTTTCCGATCAGGGTCTCGATCGTAAACGGCTTCTTGAGGGTGGTGTAGATATTGCCGAGATCGAGGAGTTTCTGCGGAATCTTCTCGTTTACGCTGGCAATAATAACCGGTATGTCCTTGATGCCTTTTTCGACACGCAGCTTGGTGAAAAATTCCTCACCGTCCATAATGGGCATGATCATGTCCAGCACAATCAGGTCCGGCCTTTCCTTTTCAACGGCTTCCAGCCCCTGCTTGCCGTTGTAAGCTTTCACGATATCAAACGATTCGCCCCTGAGATAAAGGCCATAAAGCGTGTGAAGGTCTTCGTCATCATCTACAATCAGAATCTTATTGCCCACTTCTTTTCTCCTTAAGTGCTTACGGGAAATTCTACTTTAAACATCGCCCCTTTGCCAAGCCCTTCGCTCTCGGCCCATATACGGCCGTGGTGAAGGCCCACAATGTCTCTGGAAATCGTCAGCCCCACGCCAATCCCCAGGCTCGAGGCTGTTTTCTGCACAAAGCGGTCGAAAATTTTTACCAGAAACTCTTTTTCGATCCCGATACCGGTATCCGAGACCGACGCTAAAATTTTATCACCATTCCGGCGGCTGGTAACCGTAATTTTTCCAACCTCCGTGAATTTCAGAGAATTGCTGATCAAGTTCACGAAGACGCGGTAAAGCATGTCTCTATCCCCCGTCATGGGCAGCTTCTCTTTTGAAAGGACGGTCTCCAGCACAACTTTTTTCTGAGCGCAGATGGGCTCCAGATCCTGGCAGACCTGCTTGAGCACATCATTCAGGTCCAGCGGGAGCCGGGCAACCTCCTGCATGCCGGATTCGATTTTAGTCAGGTCCATAATGCTGACAATAGTCCGCATCAAGCGATCGGTGTTGGATTTCAGGATCTCCAGCACCTGGCTGTATTTCTCGGTTTCATTGGCTTTCTGCAGCTCTTTTTCAAACCAGCCCACAGCCATTTCAAACTTGGCGGTCGGAGTCTTAAGCTCGTGCGCCACGTCGCGAATCAGGGAGTCTTTCATCATTTCAATACGGCGAAGCTCCGTGACGTCGCGCATAACGCACTGGATAAACTTCACATTGTCTTCATGGTCCAGCATGGGCGTCAGGTTGATCAGATAGGAAATCTCCGCTTGCGTGGTTTTGTGCCGGTGGGTCACAGCGAGGTTGGTGACAGGCGTTTTAGTTTGGGTGACATTTTCCAGCGCTTCTTCAAATTTCTGCCGCGATTCCAAGTCATTCAGCGGGTAGAAAAGTTTCATCCCCTCGTGCTGCAGCTCTTCCTGCGTGATCCCTGAAATATCCTTGTTCAGCAGCGCGATTTCGCCTTCGTGGTTCATAATAAAAATAATGTCGCTCGCGTTTTCAACGATCAGGCGGTATTTTTCCTCGGATTCTTCAAGCGCTTCGGTGCGAGCCCGCAGATGGTCCAGGCTGGTCGCCAGCCGCGACACCATTTCGTTGAAAGCCTCACCTACGTCCTGAATTTCGTCAAAAGAATTCACATGCGCGCGGGCCGAGAGATCGCCGGCCAGAATCTGCTGCGCCGTCCTTTTCAGCGTGAACAGGGGCCGGATGGCCAGCCAGGTCACGCCCGCGATCAACAAAGCCAGGAAAAAAGCCATGATGAACGCCACCATCAAACGCTGTTCGAAAATGTCACGCAGTTCCTGTTCAAAACCGCGCTGGCTGAAAATAATCAAAACACGGCCAAGTATCCGGTCATGCGCCCGGATGGGAACAGCTCCAATGTAAAGGTCCTGGCCAATTTTTTTAACACCCAGATAATTTTTGTCCGCGAGGCCTGCCGGCAGGCTGGCGTAAGTCGGCTTGCCGCGGCTGCCTCCCTGCGACACAATCACGCCCTCGGCATCCTCTACGCGCACTTCACTGACGTCCTGCCTTTTGGACATCCATTCAATGTTCGCAAGAAGTACCTGCTGGTTTTTAAGGATCAACGGGACCTTGACTGTTTCGGCGAAAACCTCGGCTACGGACTGAAGCCTGGATTCATTATGTTCCTGCACCAGCCCGCGCACGGTGCGGAAGGTAGTACGGAAAAGAAGAAGGAGAAGGAATGTGACCAGCACCAGCACGGGAAAAGCAAGTTTGTAGCGCAGAGAAAGCCGGAAGGGGCGTTCCTTTTTATAATGCTTCAAAAGCTTCTGCGTTAAAACTTTTCCTTTTTCAGTCATGCATCCTCAAAAATGCCGCTTTACACTTGCGCCGGTGTGCCTATAATCTCCCTGCAAAGGGCACACCAAGGGCTTTGACCCCGGAAAGGGACTTCCTTTAAGTAACGATTATGAAAGCCGGAATCTTTACTACTACTATTGAAAAGATCCAGGAAATGGGCGTCCAGCAGACCCGCCACTTCAAGCTGGCGTTCGACCCCGGCACCGTTTTTGACTTCGACGGCGGGCAGTTCGTCAACATCATCATCCCCGAAACCCCCGAGAGAAAACAGCTTAAAAGGGCCTATTCCATCGCTTCCGCCCCCATCTGGAAGGGTTACCTCGACCTTTGCATCAAGCTGGTGCCCGGCGGCGTGGGAACCGGGTATTTGTGGACTTTGAAGGAAGGTGACAAACTGACCATTCAGGGCCCTTTGGGACGTTTTACCGCCCCCAATCCCCTTCCTAAAAAACTTATCTATATTTCGACAGGCACCGGCATTGCGCCCTTCCGCGCCACCATCCACGTGCTGCTGAAAAACAACGCGCCCGTGGAAATCTGGAACATTTTTGGAAACCGGTTCGTGGAAGACATCCTTTACAGGGAAGAGTTTGAAGAGTTGGCGAAGAAGCACAAAAATTTCCACAACGTTTTCACAGTTTCAAAACCGACACCCGATTGGAAAGGCGAAAAAGAATACGTGCAGCACATGCTGAAGAAGTATGTGACCAGCGCTGAAGGCGCTTTAATCTACATCTGCGGCTTGAAATACATGATCGAAGAAGTCTGCAAAACCGCCGCGGAAATCGGCTTCACTAAAGAACAAATCCACTTCGAAAAGTACGACTGAGTCTTTCCCTGATTTTATTTCCTCGGATCGAAAAATACCTCATCATCACCTATTAAAAAATCCCTCCTTTGGGACGAAACGTGTTTTCGAATAAATCCTGCTGCCATTTTTTCCAATTGGGAGGCGGTGGCCCCTTGGGATTTATTGCGTTGTCAGGCCGGGCTCCTGGACCCAGCCCGTTTTTTTCAAGCTCCAGCATGGCTTTCAATAAGGTCTTTTCTTCCTCCGTGAGGCTCTCTTTTTCTCCAAGCTCATGCATGCGATTATAAAATTTTTTCAGCTTGTCCAAAAACTCTTTGTCGATAAAATTACGGGGCTTGAACAGCTCCTTATATGACTCGTATTCTTCTTTGAATTTTTCCCGGGTCGGCGTTATAGCCTCATCAATTGCCAAAGCAAGAGTCTGGCTGGCTGCCACATCTTCCAGGGCATAAGAGATCGGCTGTGGTAAAGCTGCCGATACCACTTCATAACTCAAAGACGTCATGTCCATGAAAGACGATGTCTCTGTTATATCTGCATTTACTACCGGAGGAAACGTCGGGACGAGAGGAATCTGTTCCGGTTCCGCGGGCAGAAACTGGGTACCGGGAGTCTGGATCAG
Organism: uncultured bacterium; assembly: GCA_964553835.1. Taxonomy (GTDB): domain Bacteria; phylum Omnitrophota; class Omnitrophia; order Omnitrophales; family Aquincolibacteriaceae; genus CAYLPP01. The sequence continues at coordinate 11,659 of CAZKMJ010000026.1, read as the reverse complement.
AGGCGTAAACGGATTCAGCCGCGCAAGAACCTCATCATTCGAAGGGGAAACAACCTCATAACTTAAAGACGCTACATCCTCGGAAGGTGAGGATTCCAAGGCAAGCGGAACGGAGGGAGCCGCAGGTTTTGGCGGCCACCCCTGCCAGCCGTCTTTTTTCAATAATTCGATTTTGGCCTCATAGATTTTAAGGGCGCGGTCCGCGGCTTCCTGCGCTTCTTTTTCTATGGCCCATTTCTCCTCTTCACTGGTGGCGTTTTGCTTGCGAATTTCCGCTTCCTTGCTTATAGCTTCAAGTGCTGCCTGCAGTTCCTTGGCAGCTGCATCGGCAATCTCTGTCATGATTTTTGGGCCCTTGGGAAGCGCAAACAAGATAAACTCGCCCGAGTCCCAGCCACTCTTGATCAGTTTTTCAATTGTCTCATCAAATATCCTCTTTATTTTTTCAAGAGATTCCTCCGCCGCTTTCCGGGCCGCTTCTCTTTCCTCTTCGGTTTTGGCGCTATCCAGGGTTATTTGAAGGTTTTTATATATTTCCTGCATTTTTCGCAGGTATTCTTCAAGGGCTTCATGTGCCATCTTCTGCATTTGTTCCAGGACATCAGGATCAGGATTTTCCGGCATTTTCGCGGAAACCTGAACCGCCCCCTGGAACGATGAACCTACTCCAAAATCTCCCGGTTCATTATCTTCGTCAGGTGTCACGTTTTGAGTCCCTGGCTTTGTCATGCCTGGTTGAACTGTCCCAGCGATTGCTTCCACAGGTTCAGCCTCTGCTAGGGCCGGCTGGGTCACTGTGTAAGATGTGGACATAACAGATGCGGGAGTATCCGCGTTCGGAAGCCTGACAATTTCATCAGCGGGGATGTTGTTTCCCAAAAATGGCGCTGCCCACCACCATCCGCTGCCCGGAGCCCCTTGCTCCAGCCATTCCTCCCATAACTCCAGCTGGTTTTCATAAGGAGAGCCATTGCCGAGCCAGCCAAGCCCATACCAGCCTGACTGCCTTAATATGTCAAGACGCTGCTGATATTCTTCAACTGCCAGCGCCAGTCCGTCTGCCCATTCATTGCCGGCGTCTTCCCGTTCTTCTTCCGTAGTGGCAGCTGCCAGCTTCCTGTCCAGAGTCTCCTTTAGTTCCTTTTCAGCCTTATCGTAAATCTGCCGGGCCAGGTCCGCCAGTTCACCAAATCGGATCTGGATAATTTTAAGCTCTTCCATATATTTCTGGTATGCCGCCAATTTTAGCTGGTAGGAAGCCATGGTGAGGGCCCACTTTTCTCCATCTTCCGTGGCATTTTTCAAAGCTTCCGCGAGTCTTTTGTCAATGTCAGCGAGATCATCGATATAATTCTGATTGATCTTCTGAATCTCTTTTTGAAGATTCTCCGCCATTTCCCTCCATTGCTTCATGGCCGGACTTTCTTCTTCTGTCTCTTCTTCATCCTCCGCATCAGCATTCCGGTTCACTGAAAGGCGATTCGCCGTTTCTGCAGTTTCCGTAACTGCATTAGCATCAGAAACAACGGGGGCAGCTGGCGATGCGGCCGACGGCGCCGCAGAAACCGTGGGCGCGGAAAGAGCTCCCGCAGGGACCAGCGTGCCGGCTGCTGCTCCCGCGACTGCGCCAACTGCAGGAACAGGTGCAATAACCGCAGGCTGTGCGGGCGGAGTTGTATCAGCGGGTTGATCACCGGTATCCACGGGCTTCGCGGGCGAAGGCGCTAGCGCCGCGCCCATTATGGCTTCTTCAGCATACGACCGCACAGGTACCGTCAAAACGACTACGATAAAAATCGAAATAATTTTCTTAATCATATTATTTAATCGTACCTTTCAGCTCCGGCAGTTTCAGAAAATTCACCGTCGACATCAGCCCTGTGACCACGTCCAGCAGCTTGTTGCCAGGGTTCTGATTGTTTTTCGCGGGAAGCTTTACGCCCTGAATTTTGTTCTGGCGGATATTATTGATCAGATTCAGAAGTTTCCCATTCTGAATCGCGCCATTAGCCTTTTCAACATCATTGCGCAGCTTTTTAAGAAGCGCCGGGTCAATCTTCTTTTTATTCTTGATCACATCCTGCAGGTTCTTTAGAAGTGCCATAACAGCATCTTCAAGGTCCTTGATAAAGTCACCGCGCTTGGGACCGCCGTTAATAAGCGGTTCCAACAGGTTGCGGACAGGGCCCATAGCATTGATGTTCATGCCAAAAACCAGAGCGATTTCATCCTTGGCCTTTTTCATCTGCTGAAGAACACGAAGGAGCATGACCGCGTCCTGAAGCGCGCTGACAGCCGCCTTGATATTATCGAGTTCCTTTGAGTCAATATCCCCTGCCTTGATCATTTCGATCAGGGCTTGTTCAAATGTTGTGGAAGTAATTTTCCCTTTATCGTCTTTAGTCGCACCCAGGACTTCGTCCAGAAGCTTCCCGAGCTGCGTCCGCTTGTCAGGGTCTATCGTGACCACCGAGCCAACGGGTGCAAGGTCAGTCTGCTGCGACAAAACATTGTCCGGCTCCACTCCATTTCCAAGATCATTAAATGTCCCGTTCTGAATACGCCCCAGCTCCAGCGCGATAAGGCCGGCCTGGTTCAGCTTTTCTGTTTCATTATATTTTTCCTTCGGAGGAGCTGGTGCATTTACAAACATAGCTCCACCATTTTCAAGAACACCCCCAAGATCCGGAATTACCGGTAAATTGGTCACTCCTCCGTCAGCATTAAATCCGCCGCGAATGCCAAGATCCGGGTTTTCGGTAATCGAATTATCAACTGATACAGAGGTTGATCCGGCAGCGTCCTGGTCCCCTGCGGGATCGTAACCAAACGCCAGATTGAGCGTCAGAGGCTGCTCCGTAGGCGTAACCACGTAAGCCGTCGTATCAAGACCCGTCGATTGAGGAGCGATTGCGAGTGCACCCGTCGGGTTAGAATCTGCGAAGACCAGAGAATCACCCAGCGTCGTAGTGCCGCCAGTGACTGAAGCAACATCAACCTGCGTGGAAAAATTCATGGCCGGTTGAGCGGTAGACACAACCTGGTAGTTCAAAGTTGTCTGGAGAACCGGCTCCGGCAAAGACGTCGTTTCATAGCTCAACGATGTGAGGTTAATAAAAGGAGTGTCTGTAAGCGTGACCACCACATCTCCTCCCGGCAACGGCGCCGGAAGACTTGTTTTTGAATTTGGATCTTTCGGAGCTTTGGGTTTGAGATCAACCTTCGGAAGCGGGTTGGGAACTTTCTTCTTGCTGACATCCTCATAGATTTTTATCAAGAGCTTGATAACATCAGCAACAGTGGCCGGGTTTTGACCGCCGGCCCCCACCGGCGACTCGCCGGTTAGAATGCGTAAAAGGCTTCCTGCCTTAAGGGTGTCCCGGACATAGGTATAATAAGCAAGCGCCTTCAAAAGCAGTTTGAGCGCTTCGTCTTTTTTCCCATCGGCCAATGCGTCCAGAGCATCCCCAAACGCCTTGTCCGCTTCAATCATAAGAGCGATCGCAGCTTCAAAAGTGAAAGCCGAGATGTCATCGTGCACAATGATCTTTCCGGTGGGATAAGGAGGATCGGCCTTCGGAAGATTTTTTCCTTTCTTCAGATCATCCAAAGACATAATGTGCATGATTCCCTGGTCGATCAGAATCACCATCTGGGGCTTGGTCCCCGGAATCATTAAAATCCCGAAACGATGCCCATCTTCACCATCTTTGGGAGAGAGTATGGAAACCGCGTGGAACAGGTCACCGAGGCCGACTGCCGTCAGCATAATCATGTGAAACCTGAGGGCACCCCAGCAATTGGAAATTAATTTACCATCCTTCCATTCAGGCTTGTCCTTGGTGTCATCATAATCAGATATTTTGTCGAAAAGCTCCGTAATAAACTCGCTATACGCCTTGAGGGCCGCCGCCAGCTTGGCGTTGTCCTTGCCATCTCGCAAAGCTTTTATTTTATCGCGGACTTCTTTCATGAAAGCCTCGAAGTCATCGAACTTATCCATATCAATGCCCAGTGCGTCTTTGAACTGTTTTTTCATTTCCGCGCTTAAATTCTTGCGGTACTCAAGCCAAAGTTTTTTGAGCATGGGAAGGATCAGCCCCGCGAGATCCAGGCCGTCAAAGCCCTTCTTAACCTCATCTTCGAGCTGCTTTCCAAAGTCCGCGCCTACCGGCATGGCCATTATCATAACCAAAAGCGCCTGAAGAATTTCCGGGTTGTTCTTAAAAAATTCAGGGTCAAACTCCGGCTTTGTCACAAGAGCTGCCATAAGTTTCAAAAGCGCCCCAAGTTGGGTTTCAGAAGTTTCGTCTTTTTCTTCTGAACCTGTTTGTTCGGTCTCTTCTTTTTTCTCTTCAGTTGAGTCATCTTCCTTGATAACAAAATCGCCATCCACAAAATCAAAATCCTGATCGATCAGAAAAAATGGGTCGATCCCATCATCCGAATTGGTAGATTCAATGACCGTTATGTCTCCCTCGGTCTGAACAGGTGCTGGAAGTTCGTCTCCCACTACCGGTTCTAATTCCTCAAGAACAGGCTCTGGAGTTGGTTCAACCTGAGCCGGAGGAACCACTGCCTCAGGCTCCGCAACGGGTTCGGGTCCAGGTTCTGATAGAGTCGCGCCGGGAGTAGTCAGGGAATCCCCCAGGGCAACCAGACCTCCAATGACCGGAGCTACAATGGAAGCGGGCTGAGGCTCCGAAGGCTGATCGTTATTGTCAGCCGGTTTTGCGACTGCAGGGGCCGGAGCAGAATCCAGGACAGCGTCTTGTGCAAATGAGGGCACAGGTACGCTGGAAAAAATAAAGACAAAAGCGGTAAAAAGCGCGGTCATTTTTTTGAAGGTCATTGGGTTTTTCCCTTTCCGGATCGGTATGGTTCTTAAGAAAGAACCTAACTAATCTACGGGACATAAACAAGGATGGTTTGTAAAAAACTAGAAGAAGTTAGACGGATGGAAATGACAAAAAAAAGGAAGAAAATTCAGGGTTTCCCAAATACAAAAACTTGGGTCTAGCGCTTTAAAAAGTAGGTGTCTTTGTGAAGAATTAAATCGCGGATCAGGTCTTTATCGGCAGGCGGAAACTTAAAGTCCCCAAGCTGGTCCGGGGTGATCCAGCGAAAGTCCTGGCAGTCTTTTTTGCTGGGCTCACCACTCTGCCAGTCGCACAGCCAGAAGCAAAGCAGCAGCTCTCTTTCCGGATAGGCATGCCTGACATCACAAAGCTTCACAGCCGGCTTGATCCGGACCCCAAGTTCCTCTTCCACTTCGCGGGCCAGGCATTCTTCAATAGTCTCATTTTCTTCCTTCTTGCCGCCCGGAAATTCCCAGTGGCCTCCAAGGTGGTCATGATCGTGACGTTGAGCGATCAGGATTCGTCCCTGGTGGCGAATGATGGCGCAGCCGACTTCAATGACAGGTTTGCCGGAAGAATTTTTTTCCATGATCCGCATTTTACCTTGTCTCTCCCGGTTTTCAAACTTATAATGCCGTTCATGGAACTTGCCGCGACCGCTTATTCCAAAATTCCTATTCCGGAAAAAGCAGCGGAGAACGTTGCCCAGTCCCTTCTAAAAAAACTCAACGGCGCCAAACCTGATACGATCATCCTTTTTGCAACTTCCCATCACCGCAGGCACTACCAGAAAATCCTGAACCGTGTCGCGGAAATCACAGGCGCCAGGCAGATCGCGGGAGCGAGCGGCGCCGGAGTGCTTACTGACGAGATGGAGATCGAACGTCAGGCCGGAATTGCCGCCATGGCCCTTCCCGCTTCGTCTGATTTTGCCGCGTCTTCCTTTGTCATCCCCGACTTGCAGGAAAATAATTTCCGCGCGGGTGAAAAGCTTGGTCATTTCCTGCGCCAGGACCAGATCAACCGCACCGAAATGATGCTTCTTTTCCCGGACCCGTTCAGCTTCCAGAGCCATCTCTTCTTTGAAGGATTCGAAAGCGTAGGCGGCTATGTGCCCATCGCGGGCGCGGCCGCATCTGAAGACGGCGGGGAGGAAAAGACATGGCAGTTTGGAGACGGCCGCACCTTTTTCGATTCGGTGTCCGGCCTTGCCTTCTCGGGAAAAGTGGATTGTGAGATCGGCCTGACCCGCTCTTGCCAGCCCTTTGGCGAGCCCCTTCAAATCACGCGCTCGGAAGGCAACATGATTTATGAAATAGAAGGCCGTCCTGCCTATGACATGCTGCTGGAATCCATTTCACACATTGAGTTCGACAATCCGAACCAGCTCTTTCAAAAAGTTTTTCTGGGAATGCCGGTACGCAGTTTCCAGACAGATTTTTCATCCAATTACCTGATCCGGAACATCATGGGCATCAACGCGAAAAAAGGCATGCTCTCCTGCGTGTCCCCTGTTGAGGAAGGCGAATTCGTGACTTTCACGGTGCGTGACCGCGACCTGGCCCGCCGGGACCTGCACCACATGTTGACCGACATGCGCCTGCGCTTTCAGGACAAAAAACCGGCTTTTGGTTTTTATTTCAATTGCTGCGCGCGTGGTGAAATGCTTTATGGTGAGCCCAACCATGACATCCAGATGATCCGGGAGGAATTTCCCGGCCTGCCTGTGGTTGGTTTCTTTGGATATGGAGAACTCGCCCCGCTTGACCACGTTAACCACCTGCATCAGCACACGGGCGTGCTGGCCATGGTCGCCGTTTAACTTTCCTGTAAAATAAAAAAGCCCCCGTGAAAACGGGGGCTTTTTTTATGTCCTGATTTGTCTTCGGCTTACGTGCCGGCTTCCCAGGAAGCGAGGTACTTCTTCTGTTCCGGGGTCAGCTTGTCGATCGTAATGCCCATGGAATTGAGCTTGAGGCGGGCCACTTCCTTATCAATGGCTTCCGGAACGCTGTAAACACGGCGCTCAAGCTGCTTGGCTGTCTTGGCCATGAATTCCGCGGACAAAGCCTGGTTGGCAAAAGACATGTCCATGACAGAAGCCGGGTGGCCTTCGGCCGTGGCAAGGTTCACAAGGCGGCCGTCAGCAAGAAGATAAATCCTCTTTCCATTGACCGTGTATTCTTCCACGAAGTCCTTGACCATCCGCTTCTTGGAAGCGAGTTTGTTCAGGGCCGGAATATCGATCTCAGCGTTGAAATGTCCGGAGTTGGCCACGATTGCGCCGTCTTTCATCTTTTTGAAATGTTCGCCGCGAATCACATTCAAATTGCCGGTCACAGTCACGAACACATCGCCCTTGGCAGCGGCCTTGGCGATGGGCATGACTTCATACCCTTCCATGACAGCTTCAATGGCGGGAAGCGGATCAACTTCGCAAACGATGACATGGGCGCCCATGCCGCGCGCGCGGCTGGCAAGCCCGCGTCCGCACCAGCCAAAGCCGGAAACGACAAACACAGAGCCGGCGAGCAGGACGTTGGTCGCACGCAGGATGCCGTCAATGGTTGACTGGCCCGTGCCGTAGCGGTTGTCGAAAAAGTGTTTCGTGTTTGCGTCATTGACCGCGATGATCGGGTACTGCAGCAGGCCCTTGTCTTCAAGGCTGCGAAGGCGGATCACGCCGGTCGTGGTTTCTTCCGTACCGCCGACGATCTTGGGCAGAAGGCTCTTCATTTTGCCGTGCAGCTCGGAAACCAGGTCCGCGCCATCATCCATGGTCATGTGCGGTTCAACTTCGAGCGACTGGCGGAGGTGGCGGTAATAAGTTCCTTTATCTTCACCTTTGATCGCGTATGTGCGAATGCCGAAATCCTTCACAAGCGAAGCAGCCGTGTCGTCCTGCGTGGAAAGCGGATTGGAAGCGCAAAGCACAATGTCCGCGCCGCCGGATTTCAGGGTGCGCATCAGATTGGCGGTTTCAGTTGTGACGTGAAGGCACGCAGAAAGCGTCAACCCTTTCAGAGGCTTCTCTTTTTCGAACCGCTTGCGGATGTCGGTAAGTACCGGCATCATGCGGTCGGCCCAAAGAATGCGTTTTAATCCCTGCCCTGCAAGTTTTTCGTTCTTAACGTCATGCTTCATTGATTTACCTTTCCGCAGCGACTTTCGCGCTGGACTCTTTCATTTTAAGTTCCTTGCGGATTTTCTGGACTGCGTCGGTTTTTTCCCAGCTGAAGCTGTCTTCGTTGCGCCCGAAATGGCCGTAGGCCGCGGTAGCGCGGTAGATTGGCTTGCGAAGGTCCAGCTTCTTGATAATGCCGTTGGGAGTGAAATCAAAAATCTTGCGGACCGCTTCGACGATCTGCTCGTCGGAGTAAAGGCTGGTGCCGAAAGTATTGACCATGATGGAAACAGGCTGGGCCACGCCGATAGCGTAGGCAACCTGAAGCTCGCAGCGCTTGGCAACGCCCGCGGCCACAATGTTCTTGGCCACATAGCGCGCGAAATAAGCCGCGGAACGGTCGACCTTGGATGGGTCCTTGCCGCTGAACGCGCCGCCGCCATGGCGACCAACGCCGCCGTAGGTGTCGACGATGATTTTACGGCCGGTCAAACCGGTGTCCCCGTGCGGGCCGCCAATTTCAAAACGGCCGGTCGGGTTGATATAAATTTTAGTGTTGCTGTCCATCATCTTGGCGGGAATAACTTTGGCGATGGCCAGTTTTTTAAGGTCTTTCTCGATGGTCTTAAGCGTGACATCCGCGTCATGCTGGGAGGAAATGACGATCGCGTCAATGCGGACCGGAACGCCGTTCTCATATTCCACCGTAACCTGGCTCTTGGCGTCAGGCCTTAAATAAGGAAGCTCGCCTCTTTTGCGAATTTCCGCCACACGCTTCATCAGCTGGTGAGAAAGTGTCAGCGGAAGCGGCATCAGCTCCGGAGTTTCGTCCGTGGCATAACCAAACATCAATCCCTGGTCCCCTGCGCCGCCAGTGTCCACGCCCATGGCAATGTCAGGAGACTGCTGCTGAATCGCGGTCCAAATACCGCAGGTTTTGTAATCAAAACCATATTCGGCGCTTGTGTAACCGATTTCCTTGATCACGCCGCGAACAAGCTGCGGAATATCAACGTAGGCTTCACTGGTGATTTCACCGGCGATCATGACCGCACCCGTGGTGATAAGACACTCGCAGGCAACGCGGGAGGCCGGATCTTCGGCAAGCAGCGCGTCCAGAATGGCGTCAGAAATCTGGTCGCACATTTTATCGGGGTGACCTTCGCTGACGGATTCAGAGGTAAAAAGATGACGGTCTTTTTTCATTTTTGAAATTGTCCTTAAGCTTTAGCTCGCTCCCGGAAGGGAGTTTCTTTTGTTGTTATTTTTTTGCAGAACCGAACATCGCATTAGCCTGCTCATAAGAGGCTAAATCGCCAATGTCCAGCCACTTTCCTTTAATGGGCGTGGCATAGAGGGAGGCTGTTTCGGCCAGCCAGCGCATATAATGCCCGGGCTGGTCAGGATTATTGCCCGCCGCCAAATACCTGTCAAGCAAAAGCCTAGTCTCCTTGGGGAGCCAGTAGACCCCGCAGGAAGCCAGTGTTGTCGGGGGGTTGGCGGGTTTCTCATAGAAGGCTTTTACCTTGCCATCCGGACCGGTTTCCACCAGGCCATACTGCTTTGCTAATTCCTTGTCCTTGACGTCATAAACCGCGATGACCGCGCCTGGCCTTTTGGCTTTCCCGAAATCCGCGAAGTCTTTGAGGCTGGAATCGAAAAAGTTGTCACCGGCCAGGACCAGGATGTCCTCTTCCCCGATATTTTTCTTTTTGCATACAAAAGCCAGGTCGCCGATCGCGCCCAGGCGGTTGTCATTGGAAGTGGTTCCGTCATTCACGGTCTCAACCGGCCACGGAAATGAAGCTGTCCTGGCCCATTTTTCAAAATGTCCCGCGAACTTGTCATTGGTAACAAGATAAACTGCGTCCAGCTCTTTGATAGCTTTCAACTGATCAAGGATCCATTCCAGGATCGGCTTGGAGCCAACCGGAAGAAGCGGCTTGGGCGTGTTCTGGGTCAGCGGATAAAGACGCGTTGCATAACCTGCGCAGAGGACAATAGCTTTCATTTTTTCACCTTTAAATTAATAATTTATATTTATAGAACGGTTTTGAAGCGGAAGAACCTACCTTACTTTCTTCAAAAGTTCTATAGTGGGAATCTTGACAGGATCGATCTTGTTCAAAAGGGCCATTTCATAGCTGACCCAGTCTCCGAGGACAATCAGGGAAAAAAGACGCGCCGCGGGCGATTTTCCCTTGGACCGGATTTCAAGGATCTGCGCGCCGCTTTTAAGAATTTCCTGCTGGGCGGCGCGGATCTTGTTTTTCAGCCAGGCCAGGTCGCCGGAATCGGAAAAAAACACAGCCGTGGAATCGGCAATGATGTCCATCGGGAATTTCCAGGACTCAACTTCATTGTGCATCATTTCCGGGATCAAATGGAAAGAGGAAAGCACTTTGGAATTTTCCGCCAGCTGCGCGCGCCAGCGCGTGACTACAGGCTCGGCAAAAGATGAATAGCCGTAAAAATGAACAGAGCGTTTATGCAGTTCTCTGGCCACAGCTCTGGCTTCCTCGCGTGAAACGCACCTCACAACGCTGAGCACTTCATCTCCGTCTTTTCTGGAAAAACGCAGCAGGCCAAGCTTGGAAAGCACAGGCACCAGCGTGAAAGTCAGATAGCCCACGGCGCAACGCGGCGGCAACCCACCGGGCACCAGCAAATAAGGAATTTTATTTTTACGCGCTGTCTCAAGAAGCCCGCCGCCGGATGTCAGCGCCAGGATTTTGGCTTTGGCCTTGCGCGCGGCCGCGATGTTCTGCAGGACCTCCGGTGTATTGCCAGAATAGCTGGAAAAAATCACAAGCGTCGAGCTGTCAACCCATGCGGGGAAACGCCCGGTGCGGTTGACTTCAAACGGCACAGAGCCATTGCAGAGAATGCGCAGGATGTCACCACCAATGGCCGAGCCGCCCATGCCGCAAAACAGCACTTTGGTAATTGACCTTCCCCATGCCGGGGTTTTGAAGGCATTGCCCGCGGCAAGCCCGTTGATAATCTGCTCATCCAAACTTTTAATCAGCGTTTTCATCAGTCCTCAATCAGGCCTTTGCATAATCTTTTAATTTCCGCGTCCAAAAACTCGCGCACTTCGCTGCCCGTGTGAAACTGCAGGGCTTCCTGGGCCAGCTGCCTTGCGTCCTTGTAACTGATAGAGCGGATGGCTTTTTTAACTTTCGGCAGCACCACAGGGCTGGTGCTGATTTCATCGATGTCCAGGCCGAGCAGCAGAATAGCAATAGCCGGATCCCCCGACATTTCACCGCAGCTGCCCACCCACCGGCCCTGCGCGTGACCGGCGTCGACCACGCGCTTGATCAAATGAAGGATGGCCGGGTGCGTCGGTTCATATAAATAAGCGATTTTTTCATTCACACGGTCCACGGCCAGCGCGTACTGGATTAAATCGTTGGTGCCGATCGAAAAAAAGTTCACCTCGCGAGCCAGGATGTCACTAATAATGGCCGCGGAAGGAATTTCAATCATCGCGCCCACTTCCATGTCCGGATCAAAAGCTACGCCCGCTTTTTTCAGCTCTTCGCGGCATTCCTGCAGAATGGCGTTGGCTTTTCTCAGTTCGTCCGCGTTGGCAATCATGGGATACATAACTTTGAGATTTTTATGAACGCTTGCGCGGAGAATGGCCCGCAGCTGGGCCTTGAATACGTCC
>CAZKMJ010000025.1:10307-18208 GCA_964553835.1 uncultured bacterium | reverse complement strand
TTTGGAGTTGGAATCTTGACGTTGGCGCTGCTCCTCTACGTCCATGAACAGGTGTCTCTAGTCCGAGTTTCCTACCAGATTGACGCAAAATCCGTAAAGCTCAACAAAATGAGCGAAGAATACCGCAAGCTGAAGTTCGAAGTAGATCAGCTGAAAGCTCCGCGGCTTCTTGAAGAGAAAATGAAAAACCTTTCCATGGATTTGACGCTGCCTCAGGAAATCCATGTTGTCCGCACACCCGCGATCAAGGTGCCTTTGCAGCCCAAGGATGTCCCCGCGGGCTCCCTTTCAGGCAACATGTTCCATTTTCTGGGCCACTGGGTCGAGGTTGCGCAGGCAAAAACTGATAACGACAACTAACAAAGGCCTTTAGTGCAGTCCACAGTAAGTCCCCGCCGGTTCTGGGTTTTTAATCTCTTCGTTGCCTCGATTTTTTTGATCATCATTTATCAACTTCTTCAGCTGACTGTCATACGGCGTCCTGCTCTTCTCGCGCTTGCAGACAAGCAACACCGCATCAAGATTGAAGTGCCGCCTGTTCGCGGACAGATTGTGGACCGGCTCGGAAAGGAACTCGCGGCCAATCTCATGATGCCTTCCGTTTACGCGGTTCCGCGAATGATTGCTAAAGAAGATGTCCCCGAGATTTCTAAAAAAGTTGGTGAGATCCTTCACATTCTTCCATCAACGCTTGCGGCGAGACTTTCAAAGGACAAGGCTTTTGTCTGGTTGAAAAGAAAAGCTGCCGCTGACGAAGCTGAAAAAATCGAGAAGCTTGGTTTTCCAAGCCTGGGTACGCTCAAAGAATACAAAAGATTTTATCCACAGGGTGACTTGCTGGCGCAGATCCTGGGTTTCACGGACATTGATAACAAGGGCCTGGAAGGTATTGAGCTGAACCTGAATACCGAGTTGCAGGGCAGGGCCGGCTGGCGCTACACCAAGCGTGATGCGCTGGGTCGTGAACTCAAGGCCTTTGAAATGAAGCAGGTACCGGCCGTCAATGGTCACAAAGTCACGCTGACCATTGACCAGTACCTCCAATACTTGACTGAGCGCGCGCTGGATCGCGCGTTCAAGCAATACAAAGCCAAAGGCGCTACCGCTATCATTATGGATGCCAAGACTGGCAAGATCCTGGCGATGGCCAACCGTCCGACCTTTGATCCAAACCATTCAGAAAAGTCCGGGCCCGACAGCCGACGTAATCGTTCCATTACGGATATGTATGAACCGGGTTCAGTCTTCAAGATCGTTGCCGCAAGCGCCGCGCTGAATGAAAACAAAGTCACGCCTGAAACCACCTTTAACTGTGAAAACGGCGCATGGGATTATGGCCCGAAAGTCCTGCACGACGTCCATGCTTATGGCAACCTGACCTTTGAAGAAGTCATTATTAAATCCAGCAATATCGGTACGGTCAAAATTTCACAGCGTATGGATCCCGCGGTTTATGAAAGCTATGTCGAGCGCTTTGGATTTGGAAAATCAACGGGCGTGGATTTGCCGGGTGAAGCCCCGGGTTTTGTACGCACCTACAAACAGTGGTCCAAGACTTCTCCTTATAACGTTCCGATCGGACAGGAAATCATGGTCACGGCTTTGCAAATGACAATCGCCATGAATGTGATTGCCAACGGCGGCAATCTGGTCAAGCCTTACATTCTGGACAAGATTGAGGATTCGGCCGGCGTAATCATCAAGGAAAATAAACCTTTTGTGCGCGCGCAGGTCATCCGGCCGGAAGGGGCTGAAACCATGCGCAAGGTTTTATACCGGGTGGTAGAAGAGGGAACGGGTAAGAGCGCCCGGATTCCGGGTATTTCAGCCGGCGGCAAGACCGGCACTGCCCAGAAAGTACTGCCGAACGGACGGGGTTATTCTCACAGTGCGTTCATGTCATCCTTTATCGGATTCGCGCCTGTGGAAGATCCTAAATTTGTCATGACTGTGGTGGTGGACGAACCCAGACCTGTTTATTACGGAGGCGTGGTGGCCGCGCCGGTGTTCAAGGAGGTTATGGAGACCGCTCTTCTTTCAATGGGCCATATCCCGGACAATGCCCGGACACTGGAACAGATCAACGAAAACTTCAAGAAGAAGCAAACTGCTCCAGAAAATCTGCCCAAGCCGAAACGGGTTTCGAACGCGGGAAAACCTTCGCGGACTCGGTAGCGCCAGCCGGGCAGGTCACGTTAATTTCGATAAGCTTTCCATTTAAAACGTCCAGTCCTGTAAAATAAAGTCCTTCCCTGAGCAAGAAAGGACGCAGCTCTTTCAAAAGGCGCTTTTCTTTCGCGCTTAGAGAGCAATGAAAAAAGTCCGCGCCCAGGTCCAGATTGGCGCGCCATTCCTTGCCAACAGGTTTTTTCCCGTAGGCGCAAAGGAATTTGCCATTCAAAATCACAATCCTTTTTTCTGTTTTAAAGAGCATTCTTTTCTGGGCCATGACGGGCATGCCCTTCCTTAACAGTGTTTGCAGCTTTTTAAGGTGGCTGCCTGATTTGAGGATAAAAACATCTTTACCGCCTTTTTCATTAAGCGGTTTAATGACGATTTCCCGGTGTTTTTTTCTGAACCGCAGAATTTCTTTCAGGTCCGCTGATACCAGGGTGGGCGCGATCCATTTGGGGAAGTTCAGAATGGAAAGTTTTTCATTGTTGTTTCTTATCCCGGCAGGATTGTTCACTACAGGGACTTTGTTTGAAACCAGTTCCACCAGGTAAGTCATGTGAATGAAGTCCTCGTTGACGGGGGGTTCCTTGCGCACCAGGATCAGGCCCATTGCCGCGAGATCGAGTGTTTTGGCCGGTCCATTTTTAAAAAGGGACTTGAAGGGCTTTCCGGGGAAGTAAAAAAGAGGCTTTGCGTGGGCAAGGACCTTCCGGTTTTCAATCCGCAGGTCCGGTGCGTCAGCAGTCCAGATTTTGTGGCCTCTCCGGATCAATTCCGCGGCCACAGCCAGGGAATTGTCCCATTCCGGATTAAGCTTTTTGAGGGGGTCTAAAATGATTAAGACATTCATGGTTCATAGGTTACAATATCTTTCCTTAAAAGGGGGAAGGTTTTTGTGACAACATCTGTCAGGGAACAAAACACCCTGCTGCAATCCGAAAAAGACCTGGAAGGCTACTTCCATCAGTTTGTAAAGAAAGCAGACCGCAAGATGGTCGGCCTTGAGGCAGAATTTTTCGGCGTTTCCAGGACTACGGGCAAGGCGCTGCCGTATCTGGGTACGGGCGGCATCCAGGATATCCTGAAAATCCTGGCCAAAAAATTTGATTACAAGCCTGTGACCGATGGCGGCAATGTTATCGGTCTGTCACGGGCGGACAACGCGGTTTCGCTGGAACCCGGGGGGCAGGTGGAGCTTTCCGCGCCTCCGGTCCACGATGTTTTTGAAATCCAGGGCCAGATCACCCGGTTTTTCGCGGAATTAAAAGAAAGCTCGAAAGATTTTCCGGACATCGCATGGTTGGCTGTGGGCATGCAGCCTTTCAGCAAGCTGGATGAGATTTCATGGGTGCCCAAAAAACGCTATGACATTATGCGTGATTACCTGGGCGTGCACGGCAAGCTGTCTCATGAAATGATGAAACGCACCTGCACCAACCAGGTCAATGTGGACTACATGAGCGAGGCGGACGCCATGTGCATGCTGCGGACCTCGCTTGGCATTACTTCTATTGTTACAGCCATGTTTTCGAATTCTGCTTTCGCGGAAGGCCGGCCGAATGGTTACATGACCTATCGCGCGGAAATCTGGCGGCATACCGACCCCGCGCGTACGGGGCTGATTCCGCAATTCATCCAAAAAGGAAAAAAATTTTCTGATTACCTGGACTACGTGCTCGACATCCCCATGTTTTTTATTGTTCGCGCTGGAAAATGGACGCCGCTCAAGAGCCTTACTTTCCGGAAATTTCTGAAAGACGGCCATGAAGGCAATAAAGCCACGTTGGGAGATTTTGAGCTGCATTTGAGCACTATTTTTCCGGAAGTGCGATTGAAGCAATATATGGAAGTGCGCGGCGTGGACTGCCAGAGCCCGGACCTGATTCCGGCTGTGGCCGCGTTCTGGAAAGGCATTTTGTACGATGTGGAGACTCGTGAAAAGGCGTGGGAACTTGTAGCGGACGCGACGGAAGCGGAGCGGCTTGCACTGCATGCCAGTGTTCCAAAAGAAGGACTGAAAGCCAAGCTCGGCGGCCGTCCAATTTTCCCGATTGCCGCGAAGCTTGTAGAACTTTCGTGCTCCAGTTTGAGCCGCCAAAAGCACAGCGGGCCTTCCAGTGAATGTATTTTTCTCAATGCCATCCGCGATAAAATTATCAAGCCGGGCATGTCACCGGGCGAAGTCATGCTTCAGAAATGGGACACGGAATTCGCCCAAAATCCCCGGAAACTCATTGATTATTTGAGTATTTAATTTTCGACCAGTCTCGGCTATAATGCCTTCCCTTGGATCGGGGTGTAGCGTAGCCTGGCTATCGCGCCACTTTCGGGAAGTGGAGGCCGCAGGTTCAAATCCTGCCACCCCGACCATTTTTCAGCATCCCATCCGATTGTTCTCCTCTAGCGTAAGTACAGTTATGAAAATAAAAACACTGCTTTCCCTGATTTTTGTCCTATTATTGATATGCCCTTCGTTGAGGGCGGAGGAGTCCAAAATGTCTGAAAAAAAGGCTTATTTCGCGGGTGGATGCTTCTGGTGCATGGAAGGTCCCTTTGAAAAAACTCCGGGCGTTAAAAGCGTGGATTCCGGATACACCAATTCAAAAATTCCGAGCCCCAATTACAACCAGGTTTCGTCCGGACAGACAGGTGCTTTTGAGGCTGTCGAGGTCATTTACGATCCTTCCAAGGTCACTTTTGAAGACCTCATGAATGTTTACTGGACCACGATCGACCCCACCCAGGTGGACGGCCAGTTCGCCGATCGGGGTTCGCAGTACCTGACCGCGGTTTTTTACCAGACCGAGGAAGAAAAGCTGATCGCGGAGGAATCGAAGAAAATCCTGGACGAAAGCGGGCTTTTCAAAAAGCCCATTGCGGTGCAGGTGCTTCCATTAAAAAACTGGACCCGCGCTGAGGACTACCACCAGGATTATCACAAAAAGAACGAATTTCAGTACACCATGTACAGCATGGGATCGGGCCGGAAGGGTTTCCTGGAAAAAACGTGGGGTAAAAAAGCCTACTGCCCGCTGCGCAAAGTCAGCCTGGAAAAAGTCAAAGAGATCCAGTCGAAAAAATAGGCAGGTTACAGCCCGAGATGTTTTTTGTAGGCGGCGGTAATTTCATCCGCGGCTCGTGGTGAGATTTCCTTGGAGGGTGCGGTTTGGGGCCTCTTTCTGACAGTTGAGGGACCCGCCATTGCTTCAAATTCCGCGACTGAAATACTCGAAGCCTTGTAAGCCCGCGCATGATTGCGAACAGAGTTATCGTCCGATACCACGCATTTACGCGCGTCACCCAGTCCTTCCATAACCACTGCTATTCTTTCGTCGGCATCTTCGCCTGTGTCTGAAAAAACCATTTCGATTTTAGGGATCCGGGTATGGGGAAGGTCGTGGAATTCCGTCCTGCCGTCAAAAACCAGAATGATTTTTGAAATGTCGCCCCGCTTTTGAAGAAGATTTTGGCAGAACGCGGTCAGCGCTTCTCGTCCCGCGCGCAGATTTTTATCCAGCGCGGCATCGAGACTTTTGACTTTGTGGATAACATTGTACGCATCGAGGATGTAAATCATGACCCGATTCTATCAGCTTTTATGGATTCAAGGAAGCCGGGCCGCCAGCCAGGAAATGCTCCGGATCAAGCAGCGGGGGAGCCTTCCACGTCGAGACTGATTTTCAGGGTCTCGTTGGTGACCATCATGATGGGGTTGAAGAATTTGCTTGTACCCAGCTTGTAGTCTTTGCGGCGGATATACGTTTCAGTGTGGAATTTTATGGGCTTGTCAGGCGCCACCTGGTCTTTCGGGGTCAAAAGCCGGGTCACAAAAATCACGGGCCGCTTGATGCCCCTGATGGTCAGGTCGCCGTAAATATCGAATGTTTCACCTCGGTCACGTACCATCTTGCAGACGAAAGTAATAGCAGGATGTTTTTCGGTCCAGAAGAAGTCTTCACTCCGCAGATCATTGTCTCTTATTTTATTTCCCGACTCGAGGCTGGCGCTGTCGATAGTCAGCTGCACGTCCGAGGCCTCGATGTTTGCTGGATCAAACCTGAATTTCCCGGTGAACTTCCTGAAATGGCCAAAAACAGTCACGATATTGAAATGGCGGAGCGTGAAAGTGAGGTGGCTTTCTTTCTGGTCATAGGTGTATTCAGCAGCGCGCGCGCCGGGAGCCATCACCAGGAACATGAAGAAGAATAAAACTATTTTTTTCATAGGGCTATTATAAGAAAAAATACCACATGCGGTACCCATAAATCAAAGGGCTGCTGCCAGGCGGTGAAAAAGGTTAATGGCTGAATATCGTGCCGGAGGCAATCCTTTATATCAACCGGAGCCGGTTTTGATATAATAAATGCATGAAAAAATTTTCCTCCACGATAACGGACCAGCGGTATGGAATTTAAACTTACAACCGAATACATTGAGCTTAATAAGTTGCTGAAGCTGACCGGCCTTTGCGAAAGCGGCGGTTACGCCAAACAATGCATTGCGGCCGGCCTGGTTCAGGTCAATGGCGCAGTGGAGACGCGCAAGGCTTTCAAAGTCCGCTCCGGGCATAAAATTGAATACAATGGCCAATCCATCCAGGTCCTGTAAAACGCTTTTCCCGCCTTGCGACATGCACGCTCTGATCAGGCAGACACGTTTGATTCTTTTTAGCTACCGGCATTGGCTTGGAAAAGACCTCTGGCGCATGGACCTGCCTGACGAGGTTCTGGCGCGAGAAATTTTCTTCGCGCCGTTTGTCCTGGTTTCCTCGGGCCCGCAGAATGACCCAATACTGAGTTATGGCAATCAAATGGCGCTTGATCTCTGGGAAATGGATTGGAAAACTTTGACCAGCACTCCTGGCCGCAAAACCGCGGAACCCATGGAGAGGGCAGCCCGCGAACGTTTCCTGGAAACGGTCAAAAAGCAGGGATACATTGATGACTACAGTGGTATCCGTGTCTCGAGCAAAGGCCGGCGTTTTGAAATTCAGCAGGCTGTGGTCTGGAACCTAAGAGACGAAAAAGGCGGTTTTGCGGGCCAAGCCGCCACCTTTACTTCCTGTAAACCCCTCTAGTAGTTGGCACACCCCTTGCATTTATTTGCCTTAACGGGCGGATTCCCTTTCAGGAAGCTGCTCCTAATACAAATTTGTGCCACTGTTTTGAATTTAGGAGGAACCATGGAGAGAGCCGATCAAGCCATCGAAGCAGCCATCCGGTTTTGGGTTCAGAGGGAAGAGAAAGCGCAAAAAGCTTACTTTGATTTGAGGAACCGCAGAAACAAGCTCTGGAACATGATTCAAGACGTTTGCAGCCATGACATGAAGAAAAGGGACAGTCTGGACAGGCGGTTTCTGGAGTGATTGCCAAAATTCCAATGACTGCCGTCGTTCTGGCGGGGGAGAAAAGGAATTCCGCGGAAATGATCGAAGCCGCGGCCCGTTTTGCCTGTATTTTCTTCTCTGAAGTCCTGGTCATTGTCAGCAAGAACCGAAAAGCAGAAGAATTAGACCTCGCTCGTGCCACGGCCCTGACGGATCTTTTCGAAAATCATGGCCTTCTGGCCGGTCTTTATACGGGCCTGTCATACGCACTGGATAAGGCCTGTTTTGTTATGACCTGTGAGCCCCAGTTCCTTGATGAGGAGTTGGTTCGCCGCATGGCAGGCTTCTATAAGGATGAGAAACACGATATTGCCTGTTTTGAGGATCCCTCGGGCCAGTT
>CAZKMJ010000025.1:0-10297 GCA_964553835.1 uncultured bacterium | reverse complement strand
AGTTGCGGCCATTCCCGGGTGTTTACCTTCGGTCCACCCGCCATTTAATCCGCTTGCTACTGGAAAGGGGAGAGACCTCTCTTTCCCGCCTCCTTGAAGCCGCTGTTGTGGGTGGTTTCCCGCTTGAAAAGCCTGGTAAACCCCCGGTAGCCAAAGCCTCCTGAAAGGGTTAAAGTCAGCACGTTTTTTGCCGTAAAAGTAATGCTTGACAGGCTTTCGGGATTAGTTATGATTTATGGCAATAGTACGAATTGCGTAAAACTTGCTCCGTAAGGCCGAGAGGTTTCGCCTTGCGGATTTTTTTTGTTTTACGAGCTATAGGCTGAAGTAACTCCCTGAATCCGGGGAGCCTTTCATTCTTTACTATAATTTCAACACGAAAGGTGGAAATAGACATGGCAAAAGGAACTGTGAAGTGGTTTGACAACTCCAAAGGCTATGGATTCATTTCCCGTGATTCAGGCAGTGATGTGTTCGTCCATCATACCGCGATTCTTGGGGAAGGGTTCAAGTCGTTACAGGAAGGCCAGGCGGTCGAGTTTGAAGTGACCAAAGGCCCCAAAGGCGACCAGGCCACTAACGTCAAGAAAGTCTAATTGACGCCCTAAAAAGCCCGGCTTACAAAAGCCGGGCTTTTTTTTTGCCTTCTTTTCTGGTAACTTACCCCATGCCCTCTAATCTTTGGATATACTGCCTTGATCTTGAAGGTGTCCTGGTCCCTGAAATCTGGATCGGGGTGTCCAAAAAATTCCGCATGAAGTCCCTTCGCCTTACTACACGCGATATTCCCGACTATGACAAGCTCATGAAGTACCGGATTGGCATCCTGAAAAAGGCCGGGATCCGGCTTAAGGACATCCAGAAGGTTATTGCCACGCTTAAGCCGCTGCCCGGCGCCCGGAAATTCCTGGATGAGCTTCGCAAGGCTGGTCCTGTTCTCATTCTTTCCGATACTTTCTACGAATTCGCGGGACCTCTCATGGCTCAACTGGGGTACCCCACGCTTTTCTGTAATCAGATACACACAGACCGCAAGGGGTTCATCAATGGATATACCCTCCGCCAGAAGGACGGCAAAAAAAAGGCGGTTCAAAATCTTCGCAAAACCGGGTTCAAGGTGGCTGCGGCGGGGGATTCATTTAATGATCTGACCATGCTCCGGGGTGCCCATAAAGGGGTGCTCTTCAACCCGCCTCCTGCTATACGGAAGGCCTGCCGGGACCTGCCGGCTGCCTTCAATTATAAGGCCCTCTATAAGGGCCTCATCTCCTGAGTTTCTTGCAATATTCCCATACAGCGTGTAGGTTTTAATTACCTAAAAATAAGGGAGTTGCATGCTCGAAATTCGCTGGACCAGCATTACGGATTTGGCTGGAAAAATAGTACGCAAACCTAAAGACCGGGCGCATTCGCGTTTCCGCACTCAAAATCTTGTTCGCTATTTCGACCCTTATGCCAAACTCCCGGCCAGCGGTCTTTCTAATCTGGTCAATCTTTCCGAAGGCGGCCTGCAGTTTTCGTGCCGCGCGAAGCCGAAAGTCGGGGCCAAGATCCAGATGGTCATCAATCTAATGGAACGCCAGCATGAAATCCCGGTTGTGGGCAGGATCGTCTGGGTCAAATCCGTGCCTGGTAGAGGTACTGCCTACCGTGTGGGTGTCCGTTTCGAAGAAATTGACTCCGCGCACCGGCATCTTCTGCGCAGCCTCGTTAACGAAAAAAAAGCCGCTTAGTCCTTCCTGTTTTTGATAAAATTTATCCATGCAGAAACTTTCCCATGGTCAGCTTGTTTCAAGGCAGGAGGTTCGTCCGCCCCGGCTTCCATTCACGGTGGTCCTGAACAATATCCGGAGCCTTTATAATGTCGGTTCTATTTTCCGCACTGCCGATGGCGCGGGCGTTGAAAAGATTTATCTTTGCGGTATTACCGGAATTCCTCCCTCATCAAAAATTTCCAAGACCGCGCTTGGCGCTGAAAATGAAATTCCGTGGGAGTTCCGGCCGGAAGCGCGCGTGTGCGTTGAGGAATTAAAATCCCAGAGCTATCAGATCGTGCTTCTTGAACAGACCGACCGCAGCATTCCTTTCGAAGAGTTTGAGCCCGCCGGGAAGGTTTGCCTGGTGCTGGGCAATGAGACCGGGGGAGTTTGTGACAGCCTTCTTGACCTCGCGGACGCCGCCATTGAAATTGAAATGTCAGGCCTGAAAAATTCGCTGAACGTGACCGTGGCCTTTGGGGTCGCGGCCTATCATTTCCGCTCCCGCTTGAAGAGCTCCGTATGAAAAAACAGATGCATGTATTTTTTACCGGTATGGTGCAGGGCGTGGGTTTCCGCTTTGCAACCGACCGAATTGCCCGGCAGTTTGAAGTGGGCGGCTATGTCCGCAATCTGGCCAATGGCATGGTGGAGCTTGTGGCCGAAGGTGAAGAAGTGGAGCTGCAGGAGTTTCTGTCCACTATCAAGGATTCACAGCTGCAGCCTTACATCAAGGAAACCCAGGTCACCTGGAAGGACTGCGAAAACCGTTTTCAATCTTTCACCATCCTGGCCTGATGAAGCTCGCGCTTTTTTCCGACATCCATTCCAATCTTGAAGCGCTTGAGGCCGCGGCCTCTGATGCCGAAAAAAGAGGCATCACGCGCGTGGCTGTGCTGGGTGACAGCATCGGCTATGGCGCCAATCCCAATGAATGTTTTGAATGGGTGCTGGGCCACGCGGACATTCTTTTGATCGGAAATCATGAAAAGGCCCTGACGGACGTGGAGATGAGGGGATATTTTTCCGGAGCCGCGGGCATCGCGATCGACTGGACCGCCAAAAAAATGGACAAAAAATTGATCAAACAAACAACGGACATGGCTTTCAAGGAAATCAAGGAAGGTATGACCTTTACACACAGCAGTCCGGACAATCCGGAAAATTTTCGTTATATCTGGGGTCCGGAAGACGCGAAGCCCTCTTTCAAGGTCATGGAAAACCAGGTCTGCTTTGTGGGGCACACCCATGTTCCCGCGTGCTTTTTTGAAAAAGGGGAAGGCGGGGGGCTCCGGCCTGGTGTGATTGATCTCCCGAAGGATGAGAAAATCATCCTGAACCCCGGTAGTGTGGGCCAGCCGCGTGACCATGACTCCAGGTTGTCTTACGGGATTTTTGATGACCAGGCCTGGACATTTGAAATCGTCCGGCTTGAATATGATAACCAGAAGGCAGCGGACAAAATCCGCAAGGCGGGTTTGCCCCGCTTCCTGGCCGACAGGCTTTTATGAGCGCGAAAGAAGCCAAAATAGAAATCGAAAAGCTCCGCAAAGAAATCGAGCGCCACAACCGGAAGTATTACGTCGAAGCGAAACCGGAAATCAGCGACTTTGAGTTCGACAAACTCATGGCGCGGCTGATTGAACTGGAAAAGAAATTCCCGGAGCTGGCGGCGGAGGATTCGCCGTCCCAGCGCGTGGGCGGAGAACCTTTGAAAGGTTTCAAGCAGGTCACGCATACCGTGCCCATGCTTTCACTGGACAACACTTACTCTTTTGAAGAATTCCAGGAATTCGACAAGCGGGTCAAGAAATTCCTGGCCAAGGAAAAGGTTGAATACTGGGTCGAGGAAAAAATTGACGGAGTCTCGCTTTCGCTGACCTATGAAAAAGGTATTCTGGTTCTTGGCGCGACGCGCGGTGACGGAGTGCGCGGCGATGACATCACAGTCAATGTCAAAACCATCGAATCCATTCCTTTGAAGCTCCACGGTAAATTCCCGGACAGGCTGGAGGTCCGCGCCGAAGCATTTATTTCTCATGAAATTTTTGAAAAAATCAACAAAGGCAAGGAGAAGATGGGAGAGGAGTTGTTCGCCAATCCCCGCAATGCATGTGCCGGGACACTGAAGCAGCTGGATCCCAAAATGGTCGCGGCCCGCAAGTTGGAAGCTCATGTGCACGGACTGGCTGTTTTTGAAGGAGGCAAGGCTCCGGAAACGCAGAGTGCCGCGGTCGCGCTTTTGAAATCATTTGGTCTTCCGGTCGTTGAAAATGCCCGGTTGTGCGCGGACGAAGATGAAGTTCAGAAATACATTCAGAAATTCCAGGACGTCAAGAACACTCTGCGTTATGACGTGGACGGCCTTGTGGTCAAGGTGGACCGTTTCGAATATCAACGTGCGCTTCGTACGACGAGCAAGTCGCCCCGCTGGGCTATTGCCTATAAATATCCCGCGGAACAGGCTGAGACTTTACTTGAAGATATTTCCATTCAGGTCGGCCGCACAGGCACATTGACTCCTGTCGCGCATCTTAAACCTGTAAGGCTCTCCGGCACGACTGTTTCGCGCGCAAGTTTGCACAACGCGGATGAGATTGAGCGGCTGGACGCACGCATTGGCGATATCGTTAAAGTTGAAAAGTCGGGAGAAATTATCCCTAAGGTTGTGGAAGTGCTGACAGAAAAAAGAAAAAAAACCCTCAAAAAATTCGAGTTTCCAAAAAAATGCCCCGTTTGCGGCGGCAAAGCTGAAAAAGTGGAAGGTATGGTTGCCATTCGCTGCGTCAATCTGGGCTGCCCGGCCCAGCTGCGCGGGCGGATCCGGCATTATGCCATGCGTGACGCCATGGACATTGAAGGTCTGGGCGATATGTGGATCGCCGCTTTCGTGGACAAGGGGCTGATCAAGGACCTGGCGGACATTTATGATATGGACCGTGAAGTCATCGCGAGCATGGAGCGCATGGGTGAGAAGTCGACGGACAATCTTTTCAAGGCGATTGAGGACAGCAAAAAAAGACCGCTGGAACGGCTGATTTTCGGGTTGGGTATCCTGGATGTCGGCGAGCGGGGAGCGCATATTCTGGCACAGAAATTCAAACACCTCGAAAAGCTGGAAGAAGCCAGCCTTGAAGACCTGCAAAGCATCCGGGAAATCGGACCCATCACGGCGCAGTCAGTTTATGATTTTTTCCGCGAACCGGGCACGCGCAAGATCCTGGCACGCTTGAAAAAGGCGGGCGTGCGTTTTGACATTGTGGAGGCCGTCAAGACTGACACTCTTTTCAGCGGAAAGACTTTTGTCATCACCGGCACTCTTGAAAAATACGAACGTTCGGAAGCTGAGGCGCTGATCCGCGGCCTGGGCGGTCATCCCAGCGGCAGTGTCAGCAAAAAAACCGACTATGTTATTGTAGGTGAAGGCGCTGGCTCGAAAGAAACCAAGGCGCGCGAACTCGGCATCAAAATACTGGATGAAAAACAGTTTTTGAAGATGCTTTCCGATTCAGGCGTGTCCTAAACTCACATAGCTTTCAAACCTTCCTTTTCTCCTGTAAATAAACCCCCGAAGAAAGAGTTTTTCCAGCCGGCCTTGGTTACACTTTATTCAAAGGACGCAACCATGACCAAGGTATTTATTGTTGATGATGACGCGGGGTTCCTTAAGGAAATCTCCGCCGTTTTGACGGACAGCGGCTATGAAGTCGGGGTCTGTGAAAAGCCTGCCGAAAGTTTTTCCAAAATGCGCGTGTTCCAGCCGGACTGCCTGTTGCTTGATGTGCGCATGCCCCTTTTTGATGGCAGGGAAATGCTGCCTTGGCTGCGCCGCCAGTGGCCCAAACTGCCGATCGTGGTGGTCACTGCCCTGAATGACGTTTCCTTTGATGATTTCGCGCACCACCGTGTTTTTTGCCTCCTTGAGAAGCCTTTCAATATTAAGGCCCTGATCAAGGCCATTGATCATTCCATCCAGCACGCTTCCTCCGCCGCTTAAGCCCCCCTGAAATTCCGCCGATAAAACCAGCATGAAACTCGCTTTCCTGCGTGAATTCCTGGACTATCTTTCCGTGGAGAAAGGTCTGTCCAAAAACACGCTTGAGGCTTATTCCCGCGACCTGGAATCCTACCGCTCCTTTCTGGAAGGCACCAAGGTTTCGGGCTGGCAGGACGTGAAGCGCGACCACATCATGCAGTTCCTGTTGGATGAGAAAAAAAGGGGGCTTGAGGCCGCGAGTATTGCCCGGCGCATGGTGGCGATCAAGGTTTTTCACCGCTTCTTGCTTAAGGAAAGGTATTTGAAGGAGGACATCACGAGTGTCCTCGAATCACCCAGGCTCTGGAAACGTTTGCCTCAGTTTTTGACCCGGCAGGAAATGGACGCTCTTTTTAAGATCATCGCGTCAGAAAAAATCCCGCTGCGTGACCGCGCGCTACTTGAGCTTCTTTACGCGACCGGCATGCGTGTTTCTGAAATCGCGAATTTAAAAATGGGTGACCTGAATTTCGAAGGCGCGTTTATCCGCTGCACGGGGAAGGGAAGCAAGGAACGCATTGTGCCGGTTGGCCGTCAAGCGCTCCAGCAGTGCAAAAATTATCTGGAAAAAGAACGCTCCAAAATTAAAACGCCCGCCCTGGAGCTTTTTATAGGCCAGAGCGGAAAAGGTCTGAGCCGGATTTTCATCTGGCAGATGATCAAAAAATACGCCAAGCTCGCCGGCATAAAAAAAGACATCACGCCGCACACCTTCCGGCATTCTTTCGCGACCCATTTGCTTGAAGGGGGCGCGGACCTGCGCGTGGTGCAGGAATTGCTCGGCCATTCTGACATTTCTACGACCCAGATTTACACCCACGTTTCACGAGACCGTCTCAAGGGCATTCACGCCAAATTTCACCCACGCGGATAAAATGTCTGTGCTATACTCACACTTCAAACTCATGAGGGATTTATGAAAAAAATATTTGTGCCTCTTTTTGTTTTCTTCCTGATGCAGGGTTTGACCGCCTTCGCTGAACCGGACCTTGCCACCCGCAATGACAACTTCAAGGGCGTTTCTTCCCAGGGTCGCACTGAAAACCTGGTTAACGACAACGTTTCCCTTCTGAATTCCAAGATCAACGAGTTGGAAAGGCGGGTCAACGATCTCGAGCGGGACAAGCGCTACGATCAGGACCGCATCCGCGATCTGATCCGCGATATCAATGAATTGAAGAGGCGTTTTTAACTAGCGGCACTTGTACGAATCCGGAAATTGCATAAAAAAATATGCAATTTATGGATTTTCTTATCTATAGGCCCGTTTTTCGACGATTTTTTATTCCTAAGCGCCGTTAATATTATAAAATCAGTCAGTCAATTCTTGGGCTTCAAAACACAGGGCTTGTGGGAATGACATCCGGTTATTCAACAGCGCGGCTAAGCTTGAAAGTTATCGTCACCGTTTTTCTTCTTTTTGTCGGAATCGGTTATATTTTCGGGCTTATCAATATCTATAATCACACGGGGATGAGTTATACCGGTGTGGTCGTCCATTACCGCGGAGCGGCAGGGGAAGAAATGCCGCCCGACTTTGCTTTTGCCAAGCTCGTGAATGAAAATCATTTTCATGTCTTCGCCCTTTCCATGCTTTTTTTCATGATTGGCGTTCTTTTCACGTTTACCAGGCTGCCTGAACTTGCGAAAGCTGTTTTTGTCGGCGCCCCGTTTTTCGGCATGTTCCTGGACTTCGCCAGCCTTTGGATGACGGTTTTTTCCTCTCCCGTGTTTGGCTGGCTCTCGATTCTTTTTGGCGCTTTTATGGCCTTTTCATTTTTCCTGCTGATCGGGCGGCCTCTTTACGAAATGTGGGTCCTCCCGGTATGGGAGCGTATATGGAAAGATAGCGTTCCGTGGTTCCTCCGATAAAAACTTTCATCCCCGTTTTTTTGTTACTTTCTCTTTCCGTTGTTCCGCTTGCCGCTGCTGAAAAAGACGAAGGTTTTTCACCCCTCCAGATGGAAGTGCTTAAAGGCGCGAAATATGTCGGCTCGGAAACCTGCGGCGCGTGTCATGACAAACAGGTCAAGGAATTCCAAGCTTCCACGCATGCCCGTGTCAGTGTGCCGGGTGAGGGAATTGAAATCCAAAGCTGTGAAATGTGCCATGGGCCTGCGAGCCTTCACGTGGATGCGGGCGGTGGAAAAGGCAATATCCTGAATCCCACAAAAAGCCCCTCGACCTGCTTTCAGTGCCATACCGATAAAAAAATGGAGTTCAGCCGTCCTTTCCATCATCCGGTGCTGGAAGGAAAAATGGACTGCGCTTCCTGCCATAGTCCCCACGGCGCGGATGTCCGTCCCTGGTCAACTACGACATTAAATGGCGTAAACGAAACCTGTTTCACATGCCATAAGGAACAGCGCGGTCCTTTTGTTTTTGAGCATGAAGCCTTGAGGGAAGGCTGCACCACTTGCCATCAGGTGCACGGGTCCATGCATCCCAAAATGCTGGTGGCCAGTGATAGCAATCTCTGCCTGCGCTGCCACACTCAGATGAATTTCCCTGTTATTGGAAAGCAAAATCACAACACACGGATGTCACAAGGAACTTGTTTCAGCTGTCACACGGCTGTTCATGGTTCAAACTTTGATGATCATCTCAGGAATTAATATGAAAACCAAAATTTTTCCGGCCCTTTTGGCGGTTTTGGCCTGCGGAGCAAGCCTTGCATACGCTGATGAGCCTCATTTGACTGTGGAAGCGGAGCCCATGCGCTACAACTTTGTGGAAGGTGACACCCAGAAAT
This sequence comes from uncultured bacterium, assembly GCA_964553835.1. Taxonomy (GTDB): domain Bacteria; phylum Omnitrophota; class Omnitrophia; order Omnitrophales; family Aquincolibacteriaceae; genus CAYLPP01. Next base: position 1,752 of record CAZKMJ010000025.1, on the reverse strand, counting down.
TCCGGGAACAAAACTGGATGAAAGAGGATTACGCGGGAGGCATACGGGAATTTTCCTTTGAGCAAAAAGATCTTCCGGAGCAGTTGAAGGTATCGATGGATGGGCACGCCCTTCCGGCGGACAATGATTACGAAGCGAATGCGCTTGTGGACAAGGAAAATTTTGGCTATGTGAAGCTTGAGTACCAGGAATTCAGCAAATACTACGATAATACGGGTGGCGTATATTATCCTTTTTCAAGGTTGAGCGTGAACAGCCTGGACCGTGACCTGGAACTTCAGGTGGGGCACTTCCGTGTTGAGGCCGGACTGAAAGTGGAAGACATTCCTCATGTCACTGTGGCTTATGAACGGCGTTTCAAGGATGGGGACAAATCCCGCCTGACCTGGGCGCCCGTCAAGGAGGGCACGGTGACCCGTAACATCGCGCCGTCTTTCCAGGACATTGAGCATCACGCCGATTCTGTGGAAATCACCATTGAACATAACGTGGAAGGGATTGAAATCAAAAGTGAGGAAGTTTGGGAATGGGTGGATTCTGATCTTTCGCGCGAAGAACGGTATCTGGCCACAACGGGTGTCGCGGCGGACAACAGAATACGCGTTCAGCGGGAGGAGCCGCAGAGCCAGTCTTTTAGCACCACAAACACCTTGCAGAAATGGTTTAAAGAAGATCAGGTCTTTACCGGCGGCACCTACCGGTATGTGCGCATGAGCAATTCTGAAATCGAAGATGTTTTTGAAATGAACCAGAGCCGCGTGCTGACCACTTTTTCTAAGCAGATCCGCAACGCAAGGGCGGACAATGAATACGACTCGCACACCTGGGTCGGCAATTTTATGTTTACCCCCCTGAAATCTTTTACTGTCACGGCCAACGTCCGTCCGGAAGTTATCGAGCGATCGGGCAATTCAAGTTACCCTTCAGACACTACCGCGGGAACGCCGGATAATATTGTAAACACCACGGAACTTTCGCGCGTGGAGGACAAGATTAGCCGCATCGGGGAGGGGGTTTCGCTGCGTTACACCGGAATACCACGCACCGCGCTTTATAATGATTACGAATTTGAGCAGACGCGCAACTGGCTGAGTGAAGACCGTGACAGCATGGCCGGCCAGTCGGCGGCCAATGCCAATGAAATTTTTGGCCGCGAAACCATTACCTATGTCAGCCGGGGGATCTGGACACTGGGCGGGCAATGGGTGCCCGCGCATTGGGCGGATTTGACCGCGCATTTCCGGATCAACCGCAGCAACGGTGATTATGATGATAAAAGAGAAACGCAGCCTGGGGCTACAGTTGCTAAATCCGCTTTTTTTGACGTGCTCAACATTCAGACTGAAGAAATGGCCACCCACCTGACATTAAAGCCCTGGCGCTGGCTGCGTCCGTCGGCTCGTTACCATTATCAGGTCCGCACATACATGGCACGAGTCGAGGACCTCTCTAATGTGGACACACACATGCAGTCCCACATTTTCGTTTTTGACACTTCGATCCAGCCTATGCAGGACCTCCTGATTGTCACAGGCGTTTCTCCGCAGTACGCCTGGATCGACACACCCGCGCGCTTTATCGACGCGGGAAATACGCCGCGCTTCCAGGCGAATCTTTTCAGCTGGTTTCTGAACCTGGATTACAATTTGACCTCTTCGGTCAGCCTGACGAACAATCTTGAATTTTCCGTGGCCGACAATTTTAATGACAACACCGCGAACGGGCTACCGCTTGGCGCGGCCTATCATCAAT